>DASZZT010000044.1:0-32151 GCA_035543275.1 Luteimonas sp.
GCAGCGACCCGATCGCGCTGCCGGAATCCGAGGCTCGCTATCTGCGCCTGCAGCTTGACGACGGGCCGGGGGCCGAATACGCATTGTCGGAAGTAGATGTCGAATCGCTTGCCTTCGCCGCGACGCTGAACGACTTCATCATGGCCATTGCGAAGGATGCGTCGCGGGGTCGCTACCCGCGCGGGTTCATCGACGAGCAGTCGTACTGGACCATCGTCGGCATCGACGGTGGCACGGAGCAGGGCTTGATCGGCGAGGACGGCGCGATCGAGATCGCCAAGGGCGGTTTCAGCATCGAACCGTTCGTGCGCGTCGACGACAAGCTGGCCGGCTGGGCCGACGTGCAGGCGACGCAATCGCTGCAGGACGGTTACCTGCCGATCCCGAGCGTCGACTGGAAGCATCGCGACTTCGACCTGCGCATCACCGCGTTCGCGCAGGGCTCGCCGGAGCACGCGCAGCTCATCGCGCGGTACCGGTTGACCAACACCGCCGATGCACCGCGTGACTACACGCTGGCGCTGGCGGTCCGTCCGTTGCAGGTCAATCCGCCGAGCCAGTTCCTCAACACTGCTGGAGGTTTCAGCTCGATCCGGGGGCTGGCGATCGAGAACGGGCGCATCGAGGTCGACGGCAGGCCGCGCGTGTTGGCGCTGCAGGCGTCAGATGCGACGTTCGCGACGCCGTTCGATGCCGGCATGGCGGTCGAGCATCTGGTGACGCAGGACTTGCCGGCGACGACGCGGACGCAGGACGACACCGGTCTGGCGTCCGGCGCGCTGCTGTACCGGCTGCATCTTGCGGCCGGCGAGAGCCGCGAAGTCGCGTGGGTCGCGCCGCTGTCTGGAGACTTCGACACGGCGGCCATCGCCGATCCGCAGGCGGCACAGGACGCGGTCGCGCAGTCCTGGCGCGACAAGCTCGACCGCGTGCGCATCCGTGTGCCGCAGCAGGCACAACGCATCGTCGACACCTTGCGCACCGCACTCGCACACATGCTGATCAGCCGCGTCGGCCCGCGCCTGCAACCAGGCACGCGTTCCTACGCGCGGGCCTGGATCCGCGACGGCGCGATGATCTCCGAAGGCCTGTTGCGCCTGGGCCGCGAGGACGTCGCAGAAGAATTCCTGCGCTGGTACGCGCCGTACCAGTTCGACAACGGCAAGGTGCCGTGCTGCGTCGACGATCGCGGCAGCGACCCGGTGCCGGAGAACGACAGCCAAGGCGAGCTGATCTATGCCGTCGCCGAGCTGTATCGCCATACCGGCGACAAGGCATTGCTGCAGGCGATGTGGCCGCACGTGGTCGGCGCGGCGCGGTACATGGACCAACTGCGTCTGAGCGAGCGCACCGAAGAGAACCGGAAGAAGAATCCCGCGTTCTACGGCTTGATGCCGGCCTCGATCAGCCACGAAGGCTATTCGACCAAGCCGATGCATTCGTACTGGGATGATTTCTGGGCGCTGCGCGGCTACAAGGATGCGGTCGAGATCGCCGGATGGCTGGGTCGCGACGCCGATGTGAAACGCTTCGCCGCCTCGCGTGACCAGTTCCGCGACGACCTGTACGCGTCGATCTCGATCGCGACGAAACAAAAAGGCATCGATTTCATCCCCGGCTCGGCGGAACTCGGCGACTTCGATGCGACCTCAACGACCATCGCACTCGCTCCGGGCGGTGAACAGGGACAGGTGCCTGCTGCGTTGCTGCGCAATACCTTTGAGCGCTACTGGAAAGAATTCGTCGAGCGCCGCAACGGCACTCGCCAGTGGGATGCGTACACGCCTTACGAACTGCGCACGATCGGCAGCTTCGTCCGCCTGGGCTGGCGCGAGCGCGCGCACGAAGCGCTGGACTTCTTCTTCGCCGGCCAGCAACCGCGCGCCTGGAACCAGTGGGCCGAGGTCGTGTCGCATACCCCGCGCAAGCCGTTCTTCCTCGGCGACCTGCCGCATGCCTGGGTGGCGTCGGACTACGTGCGCTCGGCGCTGGACCTGTTCGCCTATACGCGCGACAGCGACGATGCGCTGGTGATCGCCGCCGGCATTCCGTCGGCGTGGCTGGCGGGCGAGGGCATCACGGTCGATGGACTGCGCACGCCGCACGGCAGGCTCAGTTACACCTTGCACGAGGCCGACGGCCGTTTGCGCATGCAGATCGCGGCCGGCGTGTCGCCGCCCGGCGGAATTGAGTTCGCATGGCCGTATTCCGGCAGACCCGGCACGGCCTGGATCGATGGCAAGCCGGCGCGCTGGCGCGACGGCGCGTTGCGGATCGACGCCGCGCCGGCGCAGGTCGAGATAGAAACAACCCCGCAGCAAGCCGCCGGATACAAACGTAGAGCCGAGCTTGCTCGGCTGCTCTTGCTCGGGAAGCAGCGGAGCGAGCTCCGCTCTACAAGAGCGGCAGCTGTTGCACGCGTCATGGGCACCAGTGCACCTGCAGCACCGCTCCGGGCGTGGTGAAGGCGATGCGCACCGGCATTTCCTTTGGATCGTCACCGGCCAGCGCGCGTTGGAACACGTCGCGCTTGCGTTCGCCGCGCAGCAGCAGCAGCCGCGTATGCGCCGGCATCAACCCGGCCGGAGTCAGGCTGATCCGGCGCGGCCACGGCCCGGCGCCCGGGCAGCCACTGGCATCGATCGTGACATAGGCGTTGTGGCTCTCGAGCGCGCGGTCGAGGGCACGCATGTGCGGGAACAGCGATGCCGTGTGGCCGTCGTCGCCCATGCCGAGCAGGATAATCCCGGGCGGATGGCGCGCGTGCAGGTTGGCGTCGCTGACCGCCTCCTCGATGCTGCGGCCGGGACGGGTCAGGGTCTCGAAGCGCGCCGCAGCGGCATGGCCGCGCAGCAGGTGCTCGCGCACCAGGTGCGCGTTGCTGTCCGGATCGTCCGGACGCAACCAGCGTTCGTCGACCAGCGCGATGTCGACCCGTTTCCAGTCCAGCGGCGCCTGCGACAGTGCGCGGAACACCGGCGTCGGCGTGTGGCCACCGGAGACCAGCAGCCGCGCGCGGTGGTGGTGCTGCAGGTCGCGGCGCAACGCGGCCGATACCGCCACCGCGATCGCCCAGGCCCACTGGTCGTCGTTGCGATGGGCATGGAACTCGGCGGGCGCGGGCCGCTGTTCCATGGCGCCGTTACCTGTTGCGCCCATCAACCGCCTCCTGCCGTCGTCTGGTCGGCAGCCAGTGCGGCCGCGCCCAGCAGGCCAGGCTGCGGATGCACCACCGCGAACGTCGGCACGTGCGCCATCGCCGGCGCGTAGCGACCCTTGCCCTCGAAACGCTGGCGGAAACCGGAATGCTGCAGTTCCGGCAGTAGTCGCGGCACCATGCCGCCGCTGAGGAACACGCCGTCCCATGCGCCGAGCGTGAGCACGAGGTCGCCGGCGATCGCGCCGAACACGGCGCAGAACACGTCGATCGCACGCATGCAGCGCCGATCTCCCTGCGCCGCGCGCGCGGTGATGTCGGCCGGCTGCAGGGGGCCGGGGTCGAGCCCGGCGATCTCGCTCAGGGCGCGATGCAGGTTGACCAGCCCGCCGCCGCTGACCACGCGCTCGTTGGACACGCGCCCGTAGTACGCCGACAGGCGTTCGAGGATCGACACTTCCTCCG
This sequence comes from Luteimonas sp., assembly GCA_035543275.1. Taxonomy (GTDB): domain Bacteria; phylum Pseudomonadota; class Gammaproteobacteria; order Xanthomonadales; family Xanthomonadaceae; genus Cognatiluteimonas. The sequence continues at coordinate 3,623 of DASZZT010000044.1, forward strand.
GCGTGCCGGGCGCGAAGCTGGCATGGCCGCCTTCGGTCGCCAGCGCGTAGTGCCGGCCGTCGCGCGCCAGCAGCGCGCCGACGCCCAGGCCGGTGCCGGGGCCGAGCACGGCGCAGCTGCGCGGGCCGCCAGTGGGCGCCGCCCAGCCCGGCGCGCCGATCGCGACCACGTCCTCCTCGCGCAGCAGCCGTACCGCCATCGCCTGCGCGACGAAATCGTTGACCAGCTGCAATGCCTGCAGGCCCAGCGCATTGCGCACACGTTCGTGTGAAATGACCCAGGGATGGTTGGTCATGCGCGCGATGTCGCCGTCCACGCGACCGGCGACCGCGAACACGCCGCGCGCGGGACGGACGCTGGTGGCAGCCAGATAGTGTTGCGCGGCTTCGGCCAGCGAGCCGAACCCGGCGACCGCGTAGCGGCGGATGCTGTCGTCCAGCAACGGCATCGGCGCGGCAGGATCGGCGAGCGCGAAACGTGCGTTGGTGCCGCCGATGTCGGCGAGCAGGATGCGGTCGCCGCTCATGCCGGGCTCCGTCGACGCCATGGCGGCGCGAACCGGCCGTGGTGCGAGCGCGATATTTGCAGGTGAGTGGTCGCTACTGGCAGCAGGGTGTGCACGGGCGTCGTCTTCGTCCCGGGATCAGCCGGGAAGGGGATCGGCCAGGTTGCGTCCGTGCGTGGCGATCATGTTGCCGTACCAGCGTGCGCTGTCCTTGGGCGTGCGCTGCTGGGTCGCGTAGTTGACGTGGACGATACCGAAGCGCTTGGAATAGCCCAGTGACCATTCCAGGTTGTCCAGCAGCGACCACACCATGTAGCCGCGGACGTCGCAGCCTTCGCCGATCGCGTCGCGCACCGCGCGCAGGTGCTTGTACAGGTAGTCGATGCGCAAGGGATCGCGCACGCGGTCGGCTCCCGATGGGGTTGCCTCGGCCACCGGCGGGTCGAAGAACGCCGCGCCGTTCTCGGTGATGTACATCGGGATGTCGCCGTAGCGCTGCTTCACCCACAGCAGCGTGTCGGTGAGTCCCTGGGGGAATACCTCCCAGTGGGTTTCGGTGTAGGTGGCCAGCGGCTGTTTGACCACGTGGGTATCGAGCGGGTAACTGATGGCGGCCTGGGTGACGCTGCGGGTGTAGTAGTTGATGCCGATGAAGTCGAGCGGCTGCTTGATCAGCTTGAAATCGTCGGCCGGCCATTGCGGCCATGCCTCGCCGAAGATCTCGCCCAGTTCGGGCGGATAGCTGCCGAGCAGGGCGGGGTCGAGGTACTGCTGGTTCATGTATGCGTGCGCACGGCGTACCGCAGCCTGGTCGACGGGTGAATCGGAAGCCGGGTATTTCGGCTCCAGGTTCACCACCAGGCCGATCTCGTGCTGGCCTTCGGCCCGATACGCCTGCACCGCGGCACCGTGCGCGCGCATCAGGTTGTGCGAGGCGATCGGTGCTTCGAAGCGGTTGCGATGGCCTGGTGCGAGCGTGCCATGCAGGTAGCCGCCGTCGGTGATCACCCACGGCTCGTTGAGCGTGACCCACTTTTTCACCCGGCCGTCGAGCGCGCGGTACAGCACCCGGCCGTACTCGGCAAACCAGTCGGCGCAGTCGCGATTGAGCCAGCCGCCGCGGTCGTCAAGCGCGGCCGGCAGGTCCCAGTGGTAGAGCGTCAGCAGCGGCTCGATGTCGTTGGCCAGCAGTTCGTCGACCAGGCGCGAATAGAAGTCCAGGCCGGGCTGGTTGATGCGGCCGGTGCCTTCTGGAAGTACCCGCGGCCACGACACGCTGAAGCGGTAGGCCGTGAGGCCGAGTTCGCGCATCAGCCGCACGTCGTCCCGCCAGCGGTGGTAGTGATCGCAGGCGATGTCGCCGGTGTCGCCGTTCAAGGTCATGCCCGGCGTGTGCGCGAACCGGGTCCAGATGCTCGGTCCGGCGCCATCGGCCAGCGGCGAGCCTTCGATCTGGTGCGCCGCGGTCGCCGCGCCCCACAGGAAGCCTTCCGGAAACGCGACATCCTGCGCGGGTGACTGGCTCATAGGTAGTGTCCGGGTCCGGTCCGGCGTGAAAACGATTACATGGCAGAATAGCCCGGCGCACGCACAATTGCATGGCCGCAGTCCGCAGCGCTTTGCTCGGGGAGGATCGATGGCAGGTCTGGAACTGGAACGGGTGCGCAAGGTCTATCCCGGCGGCCAGGTCGCCGTGACCGGTGCGAGTTTTGCGGTCGCCGACGGCGAGTTGCTGGTGCTGGTCGGGCCGTCCGGCTGCGGCAAGTCGACGCTGTTGCGGATGATCGCCGGGCTCGAATCCATCACCGCCGGCACGCTGCGCATCGGCGGGCGCGTGGTCAACGAGGTGGCGCCCAAGGATCGCGACATTGCGATGGTGTTCCAGAGCTACGCGCTGTACCCGCACATGAGCGTGGCCGAGAACCTCGGCTTCGGTCTCAAGCTGCGCGGCCATCCGCGCGCGGAAGTTGAGACGCGCGTGCGCGAGGCCGCGATTACGCTCGAACTGGAACCGCTGCTGGAGCGCAAGCCGGCGGTGCTGTCGGGCGGCCAGCGCCAGCGCGTCGCGCTCGGCCGGGCGCTGGTGCGCAAGCCGCAGGTGTTTCTGCTCGACGAGCCGCTGTCCAACCTCGATGCCAAGCTGCGCATGTCGATGCGGACCGAGATCGCGCGCCTGCACCGCCAGCTCGGCACCACCATGGTCTATGTCACCCACGACCAGATCGAGGCGATGACCCTCGGCCAGCGGATCGTGGTGCTGAAGGACGGCGAGATTCAGCAGATCGACACGCCGATGGGACTGTACGAGCGCCCGGCGAACCGGTTCGTCGCCACCTTCCTCGGCAGCCCGGCGATGAACGTGCTGCGCGGGCGCCTGGTCCGGGACGGTGGCCTCGGCCTCGAACTGGACACCGGCCAGCGGATGCCGCTGGGTGCATTCGATGTGCCGGCGCGGTGGATCGGGACGCAGGTCGACGTCGGCATCCGGCCGGAGGACCTGCAGCCGGCACAAGAGAACGTGGCGTCGTTCGTGACCGACGTCGAGGTGGTGGAGCCGGTCGGCAACGAAGTGTTCGTCAACCTGCGCTATGGCCCGCAACTGCTGGTGGCGCGCTTCGCGCCGCGGCCCCTGCCCGTGGCAGGCTCGTGCGTGACGATCGCAGTGCAGTCGCGGCACCTGCATTTCTTCGAAGCCGAATCGGGTCGACGACTGGACGCCGGCGCCTGAGTACGCGTGCGGCGGCCTGCGAGGCGGCCGCACGCGGCGACGGCAGCCCGTTATACTCGCCCGGTAGACGACGTTCGCGTCGTCATGTCGCAAGCCAGATCAATGACTTGCCGGCATCATTGAATCCATTTCATCACTGACAGCAACGCCGGCACCAGGCCGACGTTGCCGGGGCCCGACGACTGCCGCATGCGCCTGTCCACGATCAAGCTGTCCGGTTTCAAATCCTTCGTCGATCCGACCACGTTGCACCTGCCGACCAACATGACCGGCGTGGTCGGGCCGAACGGTTGCGGCAAGTCCAACATCATCGATGCGGTGCGCTGGGTGATGGGCGAGAGCACCGCCAGTCGCCTGCGCGGCGATTCGCTGACCGATGTGATCTTTTCCGGTTCGTCCGCGCGCAAGCCGGTGTCGCAGGCGATGGTCGAGCTGATCTTCGACAACGCCGACCACACCATCACCGGTGAGTACGGCGCCTTCGACGAGATCTCGGTCAGGCGCACCGTCAGTCGCGATGGCCAGAGCGGCTACTACCTCAACGGCAGCAAGTGCCGTCGCCGCGACATCACCGACCTGTTCCTCGGCACCGGTTTGGGCCCGCGCAGCTACTCGATCATCGAGCAGGGCATGATCAGCCAGATCATCGAGGCGCGACCGGAAGACCTGCGCGTGTTCCTGGAGGAGGCCGCCGGCATCTCCAAGTACAAGGAGCGGCGCAAGGAAACCGAGACCCGCATCCGCCACACCCGCGAGAACCTCGATCGCCTCAACGACCTGCGCGAGGAGGTCGGCAAGCAACTCGAGCATTTGAAGCGGCAGGCGCGCCAGGCCGAGCAGTACCAGTCGATCCAGCTCGAGCGCCGGACCAAGGACGCCGAATGGAAGGCGCTGGAGTATCGCGGCCTCGACGCGCAGCTGCAGTTGTTGCGCGAAAAGCTGTCGCAGGAAGAGACGAAGCTGCAGCAATTGATCGCCGAACAGCGCCAGGCCGAGCGCCAGATCGAGACCGACCGCGTCCACCGCGAGGAAGCAAGCGATGCGCTGAACAAGGCGCAAGCCGAGGTCTACCAGGTCGGTGGCACGCTGGCACGGATCGAGCAGCAGATCGCCCACCAGCGCGAGATGGCACAGCGCCTGCAGCGCGCGCGCGACGAGGCGCAAAGCGCGCTGGCCGAGATCGGCACACACATCAGTGGCGACGAAGCGAGGCTCGGCGTGCTGCGCAGTGCGATCGCCGACGCCGAACCGCAACTGGCGCAGTTGCAGGGCGACGACCAGGCCATGCAGGACGCCTTGCGTGATGCCGAGGCCAAGCTCGCTGATTTCCAGCAACGCTGGGACGCCCACAGCCGCGAACAATCCGAAGCGGCGCGCGCGGGTGATGTCGAACGCACCCGCGTCGATTACCTTGATCGCCAGTCACTCGACGCCGATCGCCGCCGCGAGCAGCTCGCGAGCGAACGCACAGGCCTCGATCTCGCGGCACTCGCCGACGCGTTCGCCGGCATCCGGTCGCAGCACGATACCCAGAAGACCGCGCTCGACGGGCTCAATGCCGAGGTCGAGACCCGCAAGCGCGCGCTCACCGAACTGCAGGACCAGCAGCGCACCGCGCAGACCGAACTGGCCGAGGTGCGCAAGCAGGCGCAGACCGCACGTGGACGGCAGTCATCGCTGGAAACTCTGCAGCACGCCGCGCTCGGCCAGGAGCAGGGGGCGGCGACCGCATGGCTCAAGCAGCGCGGGCTGGATTCGGCCGCGCGCGTTGGTGAAAAACTCGTCGTCGAGGCCGGTTGGGAGAACGCGGTCGAAGCCGCGCTCGGGCAATTGATCGAAGGGGTGCTGGTCGCAGCACCCGAGGCGCTGGTCGACGCGCTGGGCGAACTCGGCGAAGGCCGGCTGACGCTGGTATCGCCGGAAGCCGACGACGTGCATTACGCGCCGACCTCGCTCGCGGCCAAGGTGCAGGGCCCGGCTGCGATCCGTCGCATCCTGTCGAAACTGCATGCCGCCGAGACGCTGGCCGATGCGCGCGCACTGCTGCCACGGCTCGGTGATGGCGAATCGGTGATCACCCGTCACGGCGAGCGCCTCGGCGCCGGCTGGGTGCGGGTGCTGCGCTCAGGTGCGGCCAAGCAAGGTGCGCTGCTGCGCGAACGCGAGATCCAGTCGCTGCGCGCCGAAATCAGGCAACTGCAACATCGCGAAACCGAACTCGAGCGTGGCCTGAGTGCCTGGCGCGACCGCGCGCTGGTCGCCGAGCAGCAGCGCGAAGATGCGCAGCGTGCGTTGTATCTCGCCCACCGTGGCGTGTCGGAGCTGGCCGGACAATTGCAGAGCCAGCAAGGTCGGCTGGACTCCGCGCGCGGCCGCATCGAGCGCATCGACGCCGAGACCACGCAACTGGTCGCCACGCTCGTCAGCAGCCGCGAACAGGCGCGCGAGGCGCGTGCAAAACTCGAAGACGCCATCTCGAAGATGGCAGTGCTGGAAACTGCGCGCCAGGCGCTCGACGCCGAGCGCCGCACGCTCGGCGAAGCCCGCGATGCCGCCCGCGCCGCCGCGCGCGAATCGCGTGACGTCGCGCACGCGCTGGCGCTGACGCTGGAGTCGCAGCGCGCGCAGATCATCGCGCTGAGCCAGTCGCTGGAACGCATGGGCGGCCAGCGCGGCCATCTCGACACGCGCCTGGGCGAGCTCGCCTCGCAATTGTCGGAAGGCGACGCGCCGGTCACCGCGCTCGAATCCGGACGCCAGGCCGCGCTGGAAGAACGCGTGCGTACCGAAAAGGCGCTGGCCGCGGCGCGCTCCGCGCTCGAAGGCATCGACAACGAACTGCGCGGTTATGAGCAGACCCGCCACCAGCGCGACGAACAGGCGCTGGCGCAGCGCGAGAAGATCTCGCAGCGCAGGCTCGACCAGCAGGCGCTGGTGATCAAGGCCGAACAGTTGTCGACCGCGGTGGTCGAAGCCGGCTTCGCGTTCGACGAGGTCGTTGCCAATCTTGCCGGCGATGCCGATGTGTCGGTATGGGAGAAGGCGGTCATCGACTTCGACGCCAAGTTGCGGCGGCTGGAACCGGTCAACCTCGCCGCGATCGCCGAGCATGCCGAGGCCGCGCAGCGCAAGGACTACCTGGACGCGCAGGATGCCGACCTGAGCACGGCGCTGGACACGCTGGAGGACGCGATCCGCAAGATCGACCGCGAGACCCGCGGCCGCTTCAAGGACACCTTCGACCGCGTCAACTCCGGCGTGCAGGAACTGTATCCACGCCTGTTCGGCGGCGGCCACGCCTACCTGGAACTCACCGGCGAGGACCTGCTCGACACCGGCGTGGCGATCATGGCGCGCCCGCCGGGCAAGCGCGTGTCCAACATCTCGCTGCTGTCCGGCGGCGAGAAGGCGATGACCGCGGTGGCATTGGTGTTCGCGATCTTCCGCCTCAACCCGGCGCCGTTTTGCCTGCTCGACGAGGTCGATGCGCCGCTGGACGAGGCCAATGTCGGCCGCTTCACCGCGCTGGTCGGCGAGATGAGCGAGCAGGTGCAGTTCCTGTTCGTGACCCACAACAAGGCGACGATGGAAGCCGCGCAGCAGTTGAGCGGCGTTACCATGCGTGAACCCGGCGTCAGTCGCCTGGTTTCGGTCGACCTGGCCGAGGCCGCGCGCCTGGCCGGCGCCGCCTGAGCAACGGAGACGAAATGATGTCCGACGTGTGGATGCTGCGTACCGGAATCCTGATCGCGGGTGTGCTGCTGATCGCCGCGATCTTCTTCTTCGGCCGTCCGCGCAGGCCCGGGCAGGGGCGACGCGTCGAAGGCGGGCGTGGCGACGGCAGCCGCGTCGAGCCCAGCATCGGTGCGCAGATCGAGAACGAACTTGCTGCGAACCCGGACTACAACAGCGACGCCGTGCTGCAGTCGGAAATGAACCTGCTCGACGGTAGCACCGGTGTACCCGCGTCGAGCAGCGACCTCGGTCGTCGCACCAGCGAGGATTTCGACAAGATCGTGACGCTGTACATCGCCGCGCGCGCCGGCGAGGTCTTGCACGGGCCGGACATCGTGGTCGCCGCGGAAAAGACCGGCCTCAGCTACGGCCACATGAATGTGTTCCACCGTCTGCTGGAAGGCCATCCCGAACGCGGCCCGGTGTTCAGCGTCGCCAACATCATGAAGCCGGGCAGCTTCGACATGGCCTCGATCCAGTCGCTGGAGACGCCGGCAATCGCGTTCTTCCTGACCCTGCCCGCACCGGCGACGGCGCTGGACGCGTGGGAGATGATGCTGCCGACCGCCGAACGCATGACCGAGTTGCTCGATGGCGTGCTGCTGGACGAACAACGCAATGCACTCGGCCGTCAGCGCGTGCAACACCTGCGCGACGAGTTGCGCGCCTACGACCGCCAGCACGAAGCGCCGCCGATCACCCGTTCGCCGCGCTGGTAACCACGCATGGCCAAGGCTGCCGCGCGCGTCGCCGAATTGCGTCGGCGTCTCGACGACGCCAACCATCGTTACCACGTGCTCGACGATCCGGGCATCCCGGACGCCGAATACGACTGCTTGATGCGCGAGCTGGAAGCGCTGGAAGCGGCGCATCCGGAATTGCATAATCCGAATTCCCCGACCGCGCGGGTCGGCAATGCGCCCTCGGGTCGGTTCGCCGAAGTGCCGCACAAGGTGCCGATGTTGTCGCTCGGCAACGCCTTCAGTGACACGGAAGTCGCCGAATTCGTCGCCCGCATCAGCAAGGAGACCGGCGACCCCGCACCGGTATTCTCGGTCGAACCCAAGCTCGACGGCCTGGCGATCAGCTTGCGCTACGAAGGTGGCGTGTTCGTGCGCGGCGCGACTCGCGGCGACGGCAGTACCGGCGAAGATGTCAGTGCCAACCTGCGCACGATCCGGACCATCCCGTTGACCTTGCGCGGGCAGGCGCCGTCCGTGCTCGAAGTGCGCGGCGAGGTGTACATGCCCAAGGCCGCCTTCGAGCGCTACAACGCGTGGGCACGCGAACATGGCGAAAAGACGCTGGCCAATCCGCGCAACGGTGCTGCCGGCTCGCTGCGCCAGCTCGACCCGCGCATCGCCGCGCAACGGCCGCTGGCGTTTTATGCGTATGCGCTTGGTGACGTCAAGTTCGACGAATGCGCGGGCGCGACGATCCCGCCGACCCACTCGCAGACGCTGGCTTGGCTGCGCGAGCTCGGCTTCCCGGTCAGTCCCGAGGTCGATACCGCGCGCGGCGTCGACGGCCTGCTCGAATACTTCGCCCGCATCGGCGCACGTCGCAATGATTTGCCGTACGACATCGACGGCGTCGTGTACAAGCTCGATCGCTACGACCAGCAGCGCGCGATGGGCTTCGTCTCGCGCGCGCCGCGCTGGGCGCTTGCCCACAAGTACCCGGCGCAGGAGGAGGCGACCACGGTCGAGGCGATCGAGGTGAACGTCGGCCGCACCGGTGCGGTCACGCCATGGGTACGAATGACGCCGGTACAGGTCGGCGGCGTCGTGGTCAGCCGCGCCACGCTGCACAACGCCGATCAGGTCGCGCGACTGGACGTGCGTGTTGGCGACAGCGTGATCGTGCGCCGCGCCGGCGACGTGATCCCGGAAGTGGTGCGGGTGATCGAGGAGCGTCGGCCGGTCGACAAACGCGGTCAACCATTGCACCCGCCATATCAGCTGCCGACACAATGTCCGGACTGCGGCTCGGCGGTCGAGCGCGAGGAAGGCGAAGTCGTCGCGCGCTGCACCGGTGGCCTGGTCTGTCCGGCGCAGCGCAAGCAGGCGCTGTTCCATTTCGGCTCGCGCCGGGCGATGGATATCGAGGGTCTCGGCGAGCGTTTCATCGAAGCGCTGGTTGAGTTCGGCTATGTGCGCAGCGTCGCCGATCTGTACACGCTGAAGGTGGAGGACTTCGTGGCGATGAAACAACGCGCCGACGAACTCGCCGATGCTGTTCCTGCTCATGCCAATAAGAGCGGGGTGAAGGCCGGAAAGATCGCCACGCGCTGGGCCGAAAATCTGGTCGCGGCGATCGACGCCAGTCGCAACAGCACGCTGGAGCGCGTCCTATACGCGCTCGGCATCCGCGACGTCGGCGAGAGCACCGCCAAGACCTTGACGCGGCATTTCGGCGCGCTCGATCCGCTGATGGCAGCGGACGAAGAGACATTGCGCACCGTGCCCGACGTCGGCCCGGTGGTCGCTGCGCGCATAGCGCATTTCTTCGCCGAACCGCACAACCGTGAGGTCATCGCCGCGCTGCGCGGCAACGGCGTGCACTGGAAGGAAGGTGCGCCGCAACGCGCCAGCGACGGCCCGCTCGCCGGCAAGAGCGTGGTGCTGACCGGCGGGCTCAACGGGATGTCGCGCGACGAGGCGGGCGTGAAACTCGAGGCGCTCGGCGCCAGGATCTCCGGCAGCGTGTCGAAGAAGACGTCCTTCGTTGTTGCCGGCGAAGCCGCGGGCAGCAAGCTGGCGAAAGCGCAGGAACTGGGGCTGGAGATCTGGGACGAAGCACGGCTGCTCGCGTTCCTCGCAGAGCACACGCCGTGATTGGTCCCCCTGTAGGAGCGCCCCATGCTTCTAAAGGGCATGGGCGCGATGCTTTCGCGGGTAAAGCGCCATCGCGCCCATGGGGCGCTGCTACAAGAGCAGACGCATGATCGATTGGAAGCCATCGGCGTCGTTCGATGCGCTGCGTCTGCGCGCCGCCCTCAACGCGCGCATCCGTGCCTTCTTCGCCGAGCGCGGCGTGCTCGAAGTCGAGACGCCAATGCTGTCGCAGGCGGGCAATACCGATCCCAACATCGCTTCGTTCTCGCTGCAATTTTCCGGCCGCACCGATGGCGGGCCGCGCACGCGCTGGCTGCGTACCTCACCGGAATTTTCGCTCAAGCGCCTGCTCGCGGCGGGTCTGGGCGATTGTTACGAACTCGGCCGGGTGTTCCGCGATGGCGAGGCCGGTGCCCGCCACAATCCCGAGTTCACCATGCTCGAGTGGTACCGCGTCGGCTGGGACCACCAGCGCCTGATCGACGAGGTCGCGGCGCTGGCGCGCACGGCACTGGCGCTGGTCGGACGCGAGGCGACACTGCAGCGCATCAGTTTCCGCGACCTGTACCGGCAACGGTTGGGCATCGATCCGTTCACCGCCGACGAAGCGACGCTGTGCGCTGCGCTCGGCGAAGTCGAGATCGACCCTCGCGGGCTCGGCCGCGACGATTGGCTCGACCTGCTGATGACCCATCGGTTGCAACCTGCGTTCGACCGCGATCGATTGCTCGCTGTCTACGACTATCCGGCCTCGCAATGCGCGCTGGCACGCATCCGTCCTGATGATCTGCCCGTCGCCGAGCGTTTCGAGCTGTACCTCGGGCCGCTGGAGCTGGCCAACGGCTACTGCGAGTTGCGCGACGCCAGCGAACAACGTGCGCGTTTCGAGCGCGATCTTCTGCTGCGCCGCCAGCGCAATGCCGTCGCGCCGCCAGTCGATGAGTCCCTGCTGTCGGCATTGCAGGCCGGGTTTCCGGATTGCGCAGGCGTCGCGTTGGGGATTGACCGCCTGTTGATGGCGATGACCGCGAGCGAGCGCATCGATTCGGTGCTGGCATTCCCGTTCGCACGTGCCTGAAGGTCGGCTCCGGTCGCGCCTCTGGCTGGCCAAGTCGCGGCGTCCTGAAATCTTGACCCGGAATTCATGTGCCAGGGATACAGTTCGACAATGTCCAGGAGGAGGGTCTGCCCATGCGTACCGTTTTGGTTTCCAGACTGCTTTTCGCCGCCAGCCTGTCTTTGGCCAGCGCGGCTTTCGCCGCGCCGCAGTACGCGCCCTACGGCAATGATTCCGCCTATCGGAATGCCCAGACCATCCGTTGCGAATCCACCGATGGCCGCAACCGCCAGTGCCCGATCGAAGCCTACGGCGGCGTGCGGCTGGTGCGCCAGCTGTCCGACGCTGCCTGCATCGAAGGCAGTACATGGGGTTACGACCGCGGCAGGGTCTGGGTGACCCAGGGATGCCGCGCCGAGTTCGCGATCGGCGGCGGCTATGGCAACGGCAATGACCGCTACGATCCCTACGCCAACGGGGCCAATAGTCAGGTGCTGCGTTGCGAATCCACCGATGGTCGCTATCGGCAATGCAGTGGCGATGCGCGTGGCGGCGTGCGCCTGGTCCGCCAGCTGTCGGACGCACGTTGCGTCGAAGGGCGGACCTGGGGCATGAATCGCATGGGCGTGTGGGTCGACAACGGTTGCCGCGCGGAATTCGAAACCGGTTATCGCGGCAACAACGGCTGGGGCTGGGGCCAGTCTCGACCCGACGATCGCTACGGCCAAAGCTCCAGTGGGCAAAGCGTGCGTTGCGAATCCAATGATGGTCGCACCAATCGTTGCAATCTGGCAGTCCAGGGCGGAGTGCGCTTGCAACGGCAGTTGTCGGATTCCCAGTGCCAGCAGGGCCTCAACTGGGGTTGGGATCGCGGTGGCATCTGGGTGAGTGGCGGCTGCCGCGGCGAATTCGCGGTCTGGTAGCGCGGGATTGCGTCTGCACAAGGCAGCCCGCATCTGCGGGTTGTCGCCTTGTGGCTAAACTAGCCCGCATGCATGGGGACATCGATTACGCCCGCTACGATCGCATCCGCCCGATTCGCTGGACCGGAGAGGCGCTGGAACTGCTCGACCAGCGCAAGCTGCCATTCGCGGTCGAATATCTCACTTGCGCGACCAGCGATGAGGTCGCGACCGCGATCCATGCGCTGGCCGTGCGCGGCGCACCGGCGATCGGCATCGCCGCAGCGTGGGGCGTGGTGTTGGCAGCGCACGCGACCGATGCCACCGATGCCAACGATGCTGCGACCAAGCTGGAACCAGCACTGCAACGGCTCAATGCCGCGCGTCCGACCGCCGTCAACCTCGCCTGGGCGTTGGCGCGCATGCGTGGCGCAATGGCACGGGCCGACGGCGACTGGCGCGATGCACTGGAACGCGAGGCGCAGGCGATCGCCAGCGAGGACCTTGCCGCCAACCGCCGCATGGGTACGCTTGGCGCGGCGCTGATCGCCCCCGGCAGCGGCGTGCTGACCCACTGCAACACCGGCTCACTGGCGACGGCAGGTTTCGGTACCGCGCTCGGCGTGATCCGCGCCGGTGTCGCGCAAGGGCGGATCGGCCAAGTGTTCGCCGGCGAGACCCGCCCGTGGCTGCAGGGCGCGCGTTTGACCGTGTGGGAACTGCAGCAGGACGGTATCGACGCAACCCTGATCGTGGACTCTGCCGCCTCGCACCTGATGCAGTCGGGCAAGGTGCAGTGGGTGGTGGTCGGCGCCGACCGCATCTGCGCCAACGGCGACGTCGCCAACAAGATCGGTACCTACCAGCTGGCGATCGCGGCAAGACACCACGGGGTGAAGTTCATGGTGGTGGCCCCGTCCTCGACCGTGGACATGGCCACGCCGAGCGGCGAGATGATCGAGATCGAGGAGCGCGATCCGGGCGAACTGCACGCGGTCGGTGGCAGCCGCACGGTGGCCGAAGGCATCAGCGCCTGGAATCCGGTATTCGACGTCACTCCGCACGCACTGATCGACGCGATCGTGACCGAGCGAGGCGTGATCGAGCACCCGGACGCGGCCTCGATGCAGGCCGCTTTCCGCGCCTGATCCCCAAGCCACCGGATCGGCTGCAAAACTGCCCGCAAGTTGTTGTTTCTGCGTGGAAATAAGCGGGCAGAAAGACGCGCTTCCGTGCTACAATTTTGGCTCTGCTGAACCCGCCCATTCGAGCCTTTGCGGATACTTATCCGCAGGCCGTTCGCGGGCCATGAATTTGCCACTACGGAAGCCTGATGGCCGAACTCGCCAAGGAAATCATCCCGGTCAATCTCGAAGACGAGATGCGCCGCAGCTACCTCGACTACGCCATGAGCGTGATCGTCGGCCGCGCGCTCCCGGACGTCCGCGATGGCCTCAAGCCGGTGCACCGCCGCGTGCTGTTCGCGATGCACGAACTTGGCGCGCACAGCAACAAGCCGTACTACAAGTCGGCGCGCATCGTCGGTGACGTCATCGGCAAATACCACCCGCACGGCGATCAGTCGGTGTACGACACGCTGGTGCGCATGGCACAGCCGTTCTCGCTGCGCTACCTGCTGGTCGACGGGCAGGGCAACTTCGGTTCGGTCGACGGCGACTCCGCCGCGGCGATGCGTTACACCGAAGCGCGCATGGCCAGGCTCACCCACGAGCTGATGGCGGACATCGACAAGGACACCGTCGATTTCCAGCCCAACTACGACGAGAAGGAACTCGAGCCGAAGGTGATGCCGTCGCGCTTCCCGAACCTGCTGGTGAATGGTTCGGCCGGCATCGCGGTCGGCATGGCGACCAACATCCCGCCGCACAACCTGTCGGAGATGATCGACGCCACCATCGCGCTGATCGATGATCCGGCGATCGATATCGAAGGCCTCATGGAGCATGTCCCGGGACCGGACTTCCCGACCGCAGGCATCATCAACGGTGTCGCCGGCATCCATGCGGCTTATCGCACCGGCCGTGGCCGCGTGCGCATGCGCGCCAAGGCCGAGATCGAAGTCGCCGACAACGGTCGCGAGGCGATCGCGGTCACCGAGATCCCGTACCAGGTCAACAAGGCGCGGCTGATCGAGAAGATCGCCGAGCTGGTCAAGGAAAAGAAGCTCGAAGGCATCAGCGAGTTGCGCGACGAGTCCGACAAGGACGGCATGCGCATCTACATCGAGATCAAGCGCGGCGAGTCGGCCGATGTCGTGCTCAACAACCTCTATCAGCAGACGCAGATGGAGTCGGTGTTCGGCATCAACATGGTGGCGCTGGTCGATGGCCGCCCGCAGCTGCTGAACCTCAAGCAGATGCTGGAAGCGTTCGTGCGCCACCGCCGCGAGGTGGTCACGCGTCGCACGATCTTCGACCTGCGCAAGGCCCGCGCCCGCGCGCACATCCTCGAAGGCCTGACGGTCGCGCTGGCCAACATCGACGAGATGATCGAGCTGATCAAGACCTCGGCGAACCCGAACGAGGCGCGTGACCGCATGCTGGCGCGCACCTGGGAGCCGGGACTGGTCGGCGCGCTGTTGGCGGCGACCGGCGCCGAGACCTCGCGTCCGGAGGACCTGCCCGCGGGCGTCGGTCTGGTCGACGGGCCGGCTCTTGAACGGCGTTATCAGCTCACCGAGGTCCAGGCCCAGCAGATCCTCGAGATGCGCCTGCACCGCCTGACCGGGCTGGAGCAGGAGAAGCTGACCGACGAGTACAAGCTGCTGCTGGAGACCATTCGCGGCCTGATCGAGATCCTCGAGAATCCGGACGTGCTGCTCGATGTGATCCGCACCGAGCTGCGCAACCTGAAGGAGGAGTTCGGCGACGCGCGTCGCAGCGAGATCCGCGCCAGCGAGGAGGACCTCGACATCCTCGACCTGATCGCGCCGGAAGATGTGGTCGTCACCTTGTCGCATTCGGGCTATGCCAAGCGCCAGCCGGCCAGTTCCTATCGTGCGCAGAAGCGCGGTGGCAAGGGTCGCAATGCCGCGGTGACCAAGGACGAGGACTTCATCGACCAGTTGTGGCTGGTCAACACCCACGACACCTTGCTGACCTTCACCAGCGCCGGCCGCGTGTTCTGGCTTTCGGTGCACCAGCTGCCCGACGCCGGCCCGAATGCGCGCGGGCGTCCGATCATCAACTGGATTCCGCTGGAAGCCGGCGAGCAGGTACAAGCGGTCGTCCCGGTGCGCGAGTACGCGGAAGGCAAGTACGTGTTCTTCGCCACCCGCAACGGCACCGTCAAGAAGACGCCTTTGTCCGAGTATGCCTACCGGCTGCAGCGCGGCAAGATCGCGATCAACCTCGAGGACGGCGACGCGCTGGTCGGCGTGGCGCTGTCGGATGGCACCCGCGACATCATGCTGTTCGCCAGCAACGGCAAGGCGGTGCGTTTCGCCGGCAACACGGTGCGCCCGATGGGCCGCACCGCGACCGGTGTGCGCGGCATGCGCCTGGCGCCGGACGAGGAAGTGCGCAGCCTGATCGTGATCGATGGCGGTGGCGACATCCTCACCGCCAGCGAGCGCGGCTACGGCAAACGCACCCCGGTGTCGGAGTATCCACGCAAGGGACGCGGCACCAAAGGCGTGATCGCGCTGCAGACCACGGCGCGCAACGGCAAGCTGGTCGGCGCGATCCAGCTCAGCGACCACCATGAAGTCCTGCTGATCTCCGACGGCGGCACCCTGGTGCGCACGCGCGCAGCCGAGATCTCGCAGGTCGGCCGCAACACCCAGGGCGTGACCCTGATGCGGCTGGCGGCAGACGAAGCGCTGCAGGCGGTGGAGCGGGTGGATGCGTCGTTGGTGGAACCTGACGATGAGTCAGGAATCGTCGCCGAGGCGGCGGTTGGGCCCGCGCTCAACTGAGCCGCGCGCCGACTGGGCAGAAAAATAGGCGGCCATTGGCCGCCCGTTTTTTTTTGAGTCGGAATTTTCGGCCTATTTGCCTATCCATCCATTGAGCAGGTCGGCGAACTCGTCGGCGTGTTCCTCTTCCTGTGCCAGCACGTGTTCGAGGATGCGCTTGGTGGTGGTGTCGCGATCACCGATGTAGTTGATCATCTCGCGATAGCTGTCGATCGCGATGCGCTCGGCGATCAGGTCTTCCTTGACCATGTCGCGCAGGTCCTTGCCTTCCTTGTATTCGGCATGCGCGCGTTTGGTGAGCGTGTCCGGATTGAGGTCGGGCTCGCCACCGAGTTGCACGATGCGCTCGGCGATCATGGTGGCGTGCGCCTGTTCCTGCTGCGCGTGTTCGAGGAACTCGGCCTTGACCGAATCTGCGAGCATGCCCGAAGCCATGAAATAGTGGCGGTAGTAACGCAGCACGCAGACGTATTCGGTTGCCAGCGCTTCGTTAAGCAGCTTGATCACGGTGGCCCTGTCGGCGCTGTAGGTATCGGTGATCGCGCCCTTGTCGATGTTCTTGCGCGCATTGCTGCGCAGGGTGGCGACATCGGTCAGGCCGGCGGTGCCGGTGTTGCCGGCGGACTTGGGTTTGGTTGCGTTTGCGCTGGGCTTCTTGCTCATGAGGGTGTCCATGCAGGGAGGGGTCAGGGAATCTGCGACAACATGTACTCGGCGGAAGAGACGCGGAATTCGCCCGGTGCCTCGACATGCACCTGCTTGACCACGCCGTCCTCGGCATAGATCGCGAAGCGCCTGGCGCGCGTGCCCATGCCGTAGGCGCTGGCATCCATCTCCAGGCCGAGCGCGCGGGCAAAGTCGCCGTTGCCGTCGGCCAGCATCAGCAGGCCGTCGGGTACGTGCTGGCTCTGGCCCCACGCCTGCATCACGAACGGGTCGTTGACCGACACGCAGGCAACTTCGACGCCCTTGTTGCGGAATTCGTCGAAATGCTCGACGAAACCGGGCAGGTGCTTCTCCGAGCAGGTCGGCGTGAACGCCCCCGGCACGGCGAACAGCACCACTTTCTTGCCGTCGAACAAGGTGCGGGTATCGACGGTCTCGACGCCGTCGCGGATCTGTTGCAGCGGAACTTCGGGCAGGCGCTCGCCGGCTTGGATGGTCATGGGGTTCTCCGTGGACAGCGGCCAGTCTAGACGTGGGGCGCGCCAAGGCCGTGTCAACGCGACGCTTCCGGGCATTGCGATAATGTGCGGATCGGTGGCGGCGACCACTCGGGCTGCGGAGCTGGCATGCAATTCAAGGACTACTACGACACCCTCGGCGTCGAACCGAGCGCAGGTGAGGCGGAGATCAAGACCGCGTATCGCCGGCTGGCGCGCAAGTACCATCCGGACGTCAGCAAGGAGGCCGGCGCGGAGGAAAAGTTCAAGGAGGTCAATGAGGCCTACGAAGCGTTGCGCGATCCGCAGAAGCGCGCTGCCTACGACCAGCTGCGCACCCGCGGCTATCGTCCCGGCGACGAAGTGCAGCCTCCGTCCGGTGGATTCCGCCATGGCGCGCCCGAAGGCTTCGATTTCGACGAGATCTTCGCCGGCGGTGGCGCCGGCGGCGGCTTCAGCGATTTCTTCGAGGAGATGTTCGGACGCCGGCGCGGTGGCGGCGCCGGCCAGCAACGCGGGCCGCAACCGCGTGGCGACAGCCGGGCCAAGCTCGCGGTGCCGCTGGAGGCGGTCTACGTCGGTTCCAGCGTGCGCATCGGTGTCAACGGCAAGACGCTGGAAGTGCGCATCCCCAAGGGCGTGCGTCCGGGCCAGGTGATCCGGCTCGGCGGTCAAGGCGCGCACGGCGATCTGCTGCTGGAGATCGAATATGCCGCGCATCCGCAATTCGAGGTCGACGGCCGCAACGTGATCCACGTGCTGCCGGTGGCGCCGTGGGAAGCCGCGATTGGCGCCACGGTCAGCGTGCCGACGCTCGGCGGGCCGGTCGATCTGCGGATTCCGGCCGACTCCGAGGCCGGTCGCAAACTGCGCCTGCGCGGACGCGGGTTGCCGGGTGGCGTCCCGGGCAACGCGGGGAATGGCGACCAGATCGTCGAGCTCGAAGTGCTGGCGCCGCGCGTGCACGACGACGCGCAGCGCGAGGCCTATCGCAGGATGCAGGAAGCCTTCGGCGACGACTGGCGCCGCGCCTGACGGCAGCCGCGACTAGACGGTGGCGGCTATCAAGTGGCGGTGCTTCCGCCGCGGAGATTGACAGTGATCGTTTCGGCGAGTTCTTCCTCACTGAAAGGCTTGGTGAGATAGGCGCGGGCGCCTTGGCGCATGCCCCACATGCGGTCGGTTTCCTGGTCCTTGGTGGTTACCAGGATCACCGGGATGTGCTTGGTCGTCGGTTCGCGGCTGATCGAGCGGGTCGCCTGGAAGCCGTTGAGGTTCGGCATCACCACGTCCATCAGGATCAGGTCCGGCAACTCGCGCTTGGCGACCTCGACGCCGGCGGCGCCGTCCTCGGCGGTCAGCGCTTCGTGGCCGAGTTTCTCGACGATGCGACGGATGCCCATCAGTTGCGACGGCGAGTCGTCGACGATCAGGATGCGAGCCATGTAATTTTTCCCCGGGGGTCAAGCCGATTGTAGCGGTCGCGCGGCGTACCGCAAACGGCCCGGAGGTCACAGCCTGACCAGCGTCCGCCCAAGCGAGCCGCCCGCCAGCATCGTGGCGAAGACATCCGGGAGCTGCTCCAGCATCACCTCGCGCGTGCAGATGCGGTCCAGGTGCGCCGGCTTCCAGTCGCTCGACAAGTGTTGCCAGATTGCTTCGCGAATGTCGCGCGCGGTGCCGGCCGAAGCGATGCCGAGCAGCGACACGCCGCGGATAATGAACGGCATCACCGTCGTATCGAGTGCATGCGAAGCCGCCAGACCGGCGCTGGCAACGTTGCCGTAGGGTGCGGTCTGCGCCAGCAGGCTGGCCAGCATCGGTCCGCCGACATTGTCCAGGCCGCCGCCGAAGCGCGCGGTTTCCATTGGCCGCGTCGTCGCCAGAGCGTCACGACCCAGCACTTGGCTGGCGCCGAGCGTGTGCAGGTAATCGGCGTGCTCGGGCTTGCCGCTGACCGCATGCACCTCGAAGCCTGCGCGGCTGAAGATGTCGACCGCCAGCGAGCCGACGCCGCCGGTCGCGCCGGTGACGACAAGCGGCCCCAATTGCGGTGTCTGCCGGTTGTCGAGCATCCGATACAACGCCAGCGCCGCGGTAAAGCCGGCGGTGCCCAGGATCATGCTTTCGCGCAGGCTCAAACCTTGTGGCAGCGGAATCGCCCACTGTGCTTCGAGTCGCGCGTATTCCGAATAGCCGCCGTCGCGGGTTTCGCTCAATCCGCAGCCGGTGACCAGCACCGCATCGCCTTGCTTGAACGACGCATCGCCCGAGGCGACCACGTGCCCGGCGACATCGATGCCGCCGACCAGCGGGAACCGGCGCAGGATCTTGCCTTGGCCGGTACCGGCGAGCGCGTCCTTGAAGTTGACCGACGAGTACGCGGTCTTGATGACGATTTCGCCCGCAGCGAGGTCGTCGAGCGATATCTCTTCGATGCCGCTGCGGTAGCCTGCGGCGTCGTTGTGGATGCGCAAGGCGCGGAAGGTTACCGGGTGGCTCATGTCCAGCTGACTCAGCCGAAACGCTCGTCGAGCACGCGCCGGATCTCGCTTTCGATCGGTCCCTTCAGCGCCGACAGCATCAAGCCCAGTTGCGCGGTGACATGCAGTTGTTTCGGCTCCAGCGCGATATGTCCATCCACACCGTTGCGGGTGAAGTGCAGCGTGTCCGCGTCCCAGTGACAGGTCACACCGAACCGGGCGACCAGCTTTTTTGCGACCTCCTCGACCGCCTGGCGGGCCTTGGCGTGCGGCATGGAATGGGCGTGGCGGATATCGATGGTGGACACGGCGGGTTCCATCGCGGGGACTGGGCACCATTGTGCGGCCCGGGCGGCCCGGCTTCCAAGCATCGTGGTCCAAGGATCGCGGTCGCCTGCCGGCATCTGCTAGATTTGCGATGCGTGGAGACCCTCAAGCTGCGAATTCCCGGCAACGACCCCGACGAGCTGCTGCTCGGCGCGGGCATGCACGCCATCGGCCGCAACCCCGCGCGCGCGCAAGCCATCGGCCTTGTGGCCGATGGCGATACAGCTTTCGTGCGCTTCTGCGTGGATCGACGCGGCATCTGGTTGATGGTCGGCGATGGCGTGCTCGGCGTACACGTCAATGGCCGCCCGGTGCAACGGATGGCGATGCTGCGGGTCGGGGACGCAGTGTTCGTAGACGGTGCGCAGATCGTGCTGACGACTGCGCGCACGCCTGAGCAACCCTTGCAGGCGCTGCGCAATGCACCCAGCGATGGCGACGGCGACGTGCGCACCGTGCTGCGCGGACTCGGTGGCCAGCACCACGGCCGCAGCTTCACTCTCGAGCGTCCACTACTGATCGGCCGCGCCGTCGATGCCGACATCCGCATCGATGATCCGTCCTTCGCCGACCGCCATGCCCGGGTCGAATCCCATGGCGACACGGTGGTGTTGCGCGACCTGGATTCCGCCAGTGGCAGCCTGCTCAATGGCATGCCGGTGCGCGATGCCTTGCTGCAGGCGGGTGACCAGCTGGTGTTCGACCCGCATCATCGCTTCGTGCTGGAAGCGCCGCGCGGGGCGCATGCGGAACCGGCGGCCAGCAGCGATCCTGCGGGTTCCGGCGCGCCGGTCGACGCGCGCAAGGCACTGCAAAACTCCGCGCGCCGACTGCCGTGGCTGCTGCTGGCGGCCTTGCTGATCGCCGGGGCGATGAGCGCTTTGCTGCTGTTCGGATCGACCACCTGACCCGATACGACTGGCCGTCCGCGCTGCGGCATACTAGTCCGCCATCTCAGGAAATCGCCCAGATGTCGCGTGCCTACAACTTCAGCGCCGGGCCGGCGACGCTCCCGGAAGTGGTGCTGCGTCAGGTTCAGGAAGAAATGCTGGACTGGCATGGCGTCGGCGCGTCGATCGTCGAGCTGAGCCATCGCGGCCCTGAATTCATGCAGGTCGCGGCCGAGGCCGAAGCCGACCTGCGCACGCTGCTGTCGATTCCAGACGATTACGCCGTGCTGTTCCTCGCCGGTGGCGCGACCACGCAACAGGCGTTGCTCGCCCTGAATTTCGCCGCGCCCGGGCAGGCCGTTGATTACGTGCTCAGCGGTCACTGGGGCAAGACCGCGATCAAGCAGGTCAAGCCGTATGTCGCCGCGCATGTCGCTGCCAGCAGCGAAGCCGGCGGCTTCCGCGATATTCCCGCGCGCAGCGAGTGGCGCTTGTCGCCCGACGCAGCCTACGTCCACATCACCGCCAACGAGACGATCCATGGCTTGGAGTTCCGTGATATCCCGGAGACCGGCGACGTACCGCTGTTCGCGGATTTCAGTTCCAGCATCGCGTCCGAACCGCTGGATATCGCCAGATTCGGCCTGATCTACGCTGGCGCGCAGAAGAACCTCGGCCCGGTCGGCATCTGCGTGGTGATCGTGCGCCGCGACCTGCTAGAGCGCGCTGGCCAGCCGCGCGCCGAGATCTTCGACTACCGCGCGCACTGCAAGAGCGAGTCGATGCTCAACACGCCACCGACCTGGAACTGGTACGTGCTCGGCCTGACCGTGAAGTGGATGCTGGCCGAAGGCGGCGTTGCCGAGTTCGCGCGCCGCAATGCGCGCAAGTCCACGTTGCTGTACGACACCATCGACGGCTCAGGCGGCTATTATCGCAATGAGGTCAATCCGTCTGTGCGCTCACGCATGAATGTGCCGTTCTTCCTGCATGACGATGCACTCGACAAGACGTTCCTGGACGAGGCCAGCGTTACGGGCCTGATCTCGCTCAAGGGCCATCGCGCGCTCGGCGGCATGCGCGCCTCGATCTACAACGCCATGCCGGAAGCCGGCGTACAGGCCCTGGCCGACTTCATGCGCGATTTCCGGCAACGCCATGGCTAGGGCTGGCGGTGGCTCTGGAGGCTGCGTCGTGAGCGCCACGCAGAGAGTCGACTGGATCGCTGCGCGCGGTGTGCCGTTGCGCGGCACGATCGATGTGCCTGGCGACAAGTCGGTGTCGCACCGCGCGATCATGCTGGCGGCGATCGCTGACGGTGTTTCTCGCATCGACGGCTTCCTCGAAGGCGACGATACCCGCGCAACCGCCGCAATCTTCCGGCAACTGGGTGTCCGCATCGAGGTACCCGGGCCGGGCGTGCGCATAGTGCATGGCGTCGGGATCCACGGCCTGCATGCGCCGGCCGCGTCGCTTGATTGCGGCAATGCCGGAACGGCGATGCGGCTGCTGGCCGGCCTGCTCGCCGGCCAGGCATTCGACAGCGTGCTGGTCGGCGATGTGTCCCTGTCAAAACGGCCGATGCAGCGGGTGACCGAGCCGTTGACGCTGATGGGGGCGCGCATCGAATCCGACGGTGGCTTGCCACCGCTGCGCATCCACGGCGGCCGGCGTCTGCGCGGCATCGACTACGCGTTGCCGGTAGCCAGCGCGCAGGTGAAGTCCGCGCTGCTGCTCGCCGGCCTGTATGCCGAAGGCGAAACCCACATCCGCGAGCCGCATCCAACGCGCGACTACACAGAGCGAATGCTGGCCGCGTTCGGATGCCCGATCACCTTCCGCCCCGGCGAGGCGGCGCTGCTCGGCCGTCAGCGCCTGCGTGGGACGGATATCGTCGTGCCGGTGGATTTTTCCGCCGCGGCGTTTTTCCTGGTGGCCGCTTCGCTGGTTCCCGGTTCGGAGTTGCGCCTGCGCCGGGTCGGCATCAATCCACGCCGCACCGGCCTGTTGCACGTGCTGCGGGAAATGGGCGCGGACATCGTCCAGGACAACGCCAGCGAGCAGGGCGGTGAAACCGTCGCCGATCTCGTCGTGCGGCATGCACCGCTGCGCGGCATTGAGGTTCCGGCCGAGCATGTCGCCGACATGATCGACGAGTTCCCTGCGTTGTTCATCGCCGCCGCCTGCGCCGACGGCATCACCACGATCCGCGGTGCCGCGGAATTACGGGTCAAGGAATCCGACCGCATCGCGACAATGGCGGCCGGCCTGCGCACGCTCGGCATCGACGTCGCCGAATCCGCGGACGGCGCTACCATTCACGGCGGCGGCCTGCGCGCAGGCATCGTCGAAAGCCATGGCGATCACCGCGTGGCGATGGCGTTCGCGGTCGCCGGTCAGCTCGCAAGCGGCGAGGTCGCGATCAGGGATGTCGCCAACGTGACAACGTCATTTCCGGGCTTCGATACGCTGGCGCGGCAGGCCGGCTTCGGCCTGCGCGCGCCCTGAACGCTTGTGGCCTATTGCGCGTGCAGACTATTGCTGATCCAGCTTGAATTCGATCGGCACCTCGATCGTCGATGCGACCGCCTTGCCATGCTCCATCGCCGGCTTGAAGCGCCATTGCCGCACGGCGTCCAGCGCGGCGCGATCCAGGTCACGCGAGCCGCTGCGACGGGCGACATTGACACCGGTCGGCATGCCATCCGCGCCAACCTGGGCACGCACGACCACGGTCCCTGTCTCGCCGTTGCGGAAGGCTTCCGGCGGGTAAGCCGGTTGTACCCTGGACAGCGGTTCGGGCGCGCGGTTGACGGCGGCCCGCGGTGCCGGTTTGGCGGGTTCTGCCGACCTTGCCGGCTCGGGCCGGCGGACGGACGCCGTGTCCGGTGCCTGGTTTTGCGCGGCCATGCCCGTATCGGTCGCAGGCGTCGGTGCCGGCAGCGATGCCAGCTCGGATGCGCGACGGTTGTAGAAATACCAGCCGAACGCCAGCAATGCGATCAGCACCAGCATCCATAGCAATGGGCTGGCACTCTTGCGCGGCGGCAGTTCCGGCGGCGGATTGTCGATCGGGCGATTCATCGGGTCGGACATGACGCCTTCTCCTGCGGTGGATGCAACGAGGGTTCCACACCGCTTGTTCAGGCCACGTCACGGGCTTGTGGGGCGCTCAGCCCCCGGCATTGAAGGAGATCGGCACCTGCACCACGCCGTTCACGGCTTGCCCGTCGCGCTGCGCGGGACGGAAGCGCCAGCCTCGTACGGCTTCGGTCGCGGCGCGATCGAGCGCACGCGAGCGGCTGCTGCGCACCAGGTCGACCGCCACGGGAATGCCATCGGGACCGACATGCACGCGCACCAGCACGGTTCCGGATTCGCCACGGCGCAGGGCATCCGGCGGATAGCGCGGTGCCGGCGACTGGATTGGAACCGGTGAATCTCCCGGCGCCATCGCGACCGGTTCCGGTGGTGGTGGCGCGGGGAATGCGGCGGATGGAGGCGGCAGGGGAGTAGGCGGCATCTCGACGATGCGCGGCGGCGCGCCGGTATCATCGGGCTGCGCCCCCATGCCGCTGGCGTTTTCCGCATCGCCTGCCGGCAACGGCGCCGGCAAGGGCTCGAACCGCTGGCCTTCGACATTCTGCACCGGCGCCTGCGCGCGGTAAAAATCGTTGTTGTGATCGCGCATCCACAGCCCCAGGAACAGCAGCAGCCCAACCGCAAAAGCGATACCGGCGATCAGCAGCGCGCGCTTGGAAGGGCGCCAGGCCACGGCGGGGGTGGTTGCGTCGATGCGTGGGGTCGGCTCGGACATCTTCGATTCCGGTAGGGCTTCCTGCGCATTCTGGCATGCACGGATGCGGGCCTGCGGCATTGGGTCGCACAACACGCGATAATTCAGATTCCGTTGCTTGCCGGCTTTTCCCCGATGCTCGATCCCGTCCTGTTGCGTTCCCAGCCCGCCGACCTCGCCGCGCGCCTGCGTGAGACGCGCGGCTTCGATCTCGATGTCGCTGTGCTGGAGGCGCTGGAATCCGAGCGCAAGCAACTGCAGATCCGCACCCAGGAATTGCAGAACCTGCGCAATACGCGCAGCAAGGCGATCGGCCAGGCCAAGGCGAAAGGCGAGGACGTCGCGGCGCTGATGACCGAGGTCGCCGGCTTCGGCGACGAGCTCAAGGCCAGCGAGACGCGGCTGGAAGTGATCAAGGGCGAGATCGAGGCGATCGCGCTCGGAATCCCGAACCTGCCGCACGAATCGGTGCCGCAAGGTGATGACGAAAGCAGCAACGTCGAGCAGCACCGCTGGGGCACGCCGCGCACGTTCGCGGCTTCTGGAATAGACGCGTTTGCGGTCAAGGATCACGTCGAACTCGGCACGCGCAACGGCTGGCTCGATGGCGACACCGCCGCGAAATTGTCCGGCGCGCGTTTCACCGTGCTGCGTGGGCAGCTGGCGCGGCTGCACCGCGCGCTGGCGCAGTTCATGCTCGACCTGCATACCGGTGAGCACGGCTACGAGGAAACCAACGTGCCGTTGCTGGTCAACGCCGAGTCGATGCGCGGCACCGGGCAGCTGCCGAAGTTCGAGGACGACCTGTTCGCCACCGCGGTGGGCGAGGGCGCATCGGCGAGCAAGCGCTACCTGATCCCGACCTCGGAAGTGCCGCTGACCAACATCGTCCGCGACTCCATCATCGACGATGCGGTGTTGCCGCTGCGCATGACCGCGCATTCGATGTGCTTCCGCGCCGAGGCCGGCAGCCACGGCCGCGACACCCGCGGCATGATCCGTCAGCACCAGTTCGAAAAGGTTGAACTGGTCAGCATTGCCCGTCCCGAAGACAGCGCTGCCGAGCACGAACGCATGACCCGTTGCGCGGAAGTCGTGTTGGAGAAGCTCGGGCTGCCGTACCGTCGTGTGCTGCTGTGCACCGGCGACATGGGTTTCGCTGCGGTCAAGACCTTCGATCTGGAAATCTGGCTGCCGTCGCAGGACAGCTATCGCGAGATTTCGTCCTGCTCCAACTGTGGCGATTTCCAGGCACGGCGCATGCAGGCACGCTGGCGCAATCCGGCGACCGGCAAGCCGGAGTTGGTGCATACGCTCAACGGTTCCGGCGTCGCTGTCGGTCGCGCCTTGATCGCGGTGATGGAGAACTATCAGAACGCAGACGGCTCGATCACCGTGCCCGAGGCGTTGCGTCCGTACATGGGTGGCGCCGAACGCATCGCCTGATCGTCCGGCAACAAATACGGCAAAGGCCCGCTTCCGCGGGCCTTTGCTTTTCGTGCATTCCGATGGTCTTACGCAGCTTCGGCCAGCGGCGTGCGGATCACGGCGTGTGCAGATGCCAGGCTGTCGCTACGTTGCTGCGGCGACACCGCCAGGCCTTCGGCGGTGACGAAGGTGACGTCCTCGATGCCCCAGAAGCGGAACACGAAACGCAGGTAGGGCTCGATGAAGTTGCTGCCGCCGTCGACCGGATGGAAGCCGCCGTAGGCACCCGCGACGATCACCTGCTTGCCGCCGGCCAGACCCTCCGGGCCATTCTCCGTATAGCGGAAGGTCCGGCCGGCGACGGCGAGACGGTCGATCCAGGCTTTCAGGGTCGAGGGGATATTGAAGTTGTACATCGGCGCGCCGAGCACGATCACGTCGGCCTCGAGGAATTCCTGCAGCGCGCGTTCGGCCGCGGCCGCTTCGGTCGCATCCGCTCCGGCCAGCGAACCGCCGCTCAGGTGCGGCAGCGGCGCGGCATCGAGGTCGCGATAGGTCACCTGCAACCCCGGCACCGCGTCCTGCCAGCGTGCGACGATGGCGGCACTGAGTTCGCGGCTGGCCGAGTTCTGGCCGAGGATGCTGGAATCGACGTGCAACAGTTTCATGGGGTGTCCCGAGTCTGGATGCGGTGTGGTGCCGCGACCTGACTACGATAGGACGTTGCATATTTGGGATAAAGGTACTTAAATGCCACTGATCGTTCCGATTATGGAACGAATGACACGAGGCAGCCATGCAGGACCTCAACGATCTGTATTACTTCGCGATGGTGGTCGACCACGGCGGTTTCGCCGCGGCCGAGCGCGCGCTTGGCATCCCCAAGTCGCGGCTGAGCAGGCGCATCACCCATCTCGAGGCCGACCTGGGCGTGCGCCTGCTGCAACGCTCGACCCGCCGGTTCGCCGTCACCGATGTCGGCACCAGCGTCTATCGCCACGCCCAGACGATGCTGGCCGAAGCACAGGCGGCACGCGAAGTGGTCGACCGGCTCAGCGCCGAACCGCGCGGCGTCATCCGGCTGAGCGTGCCGGTCGGCCTGGCGCAGCAGCAGATGCCCGTGCTGCTGCCGGAATTCCTCGCCCGCTATCCGCAGGTGCGGCTGCAGCTGCATGTCAGCAACCGCCGTGTCGACCTGATCAACGAAGGCTTCGATGTCGCGCTGCGGGTGCGCTCGAAGCTCGATGACGACGGCAGCCTGGTCATGCGCAGCTTCGGCCAGATCCAGGAGCTGCTGGTCGCCAGCCCGAAATATCTCGATCGCATGGGCCGTCCTCACGACCCGGACGAACTGGCCAGCCACGTCACCCTCAGCGGCAACGAGGACGACGCGCGCCAGCGCTGGGAACTGCATGGCCCCGATGGCGAAGTGCGACGGGTCGAGCTGAAACCGCGCGTGTCCGGCTTCGATTTCCCGATGCTGCGTTCGCTGGCCGAGCAGGGCGTCGGTATCACCCTGCTGCCGGAAACGTTGTGCGCGGAGCAGGTGCGCAATGGCTCGCTGGAAGTGGTGCTGCCGGCATGGCGGCTGCCGCAGGGCATCTGTCACATCCTGTTCGCCTCGCGCCGCGGAATGCTGCCCGCGGTGCGCGCATTGATCGACTTTCTCGCCGAAAAGATGCCGCCCTTGCTGGACGCCGCGCGCCTGGAATGCACGGACTGCGAGTCGGGAACTGCGGTCGCCGCGGCGAAAGCCTGATATTGCCACGCATGCGAGAATGCGCCTCCCGGAGAGGTGGCCGAGTGGTTTAAGGCAGCGGTCTTGAAAACCGCCGTGGTAGCGATACCACCGTGGGTTCGAATCCCACTCTCTCCGCCACTCAGTCTGGCGCTTGCGAACCTTCGGTCGGATGGCGCCACCGATGGAGGAACGGACGGACTTCGAAGAGCGGTAGACGACAAGCGTGGCAGCACGCCCGAGGGATGCTCTTGCAATCGTATGCATCCGAATGCGGATACGCGACGGCGTTAAGCTGGGAAAGGATTTTCTGGACGTGGCCATGAAAGGCGCCTGTGCTTCGCTGCTGACGATCTTCGGTGCCTCTGGTGATCTCTCGCAGCGCATGCTGCTGCCTTCGCTGTACAGCCTCGAGAGCGAAGGACTCCTGCCCGCGGCGTTGCGGATCCTCGGCACGGCACGCAGTGAACTGGATGCCGAAGGCTTCAAGGCCATGGTCGCGCTGGCGATCATTCGTCACGTGCCCGCGGGCGAACGCAACGAAGCGACGCTGCGGAGATTGCTGGAACGCGTCGACTACCATCCCGCGTCGCTGGATGACCCGTCCTCGCTGCAACGACTCGGCGAAAGGATCCACGCGTCGCGCGACGGTGACGTGGTCTATCACCTCAGCACCGCACCGCGCTTTTACGCACCCATCTGCAGTGCCTTGGGCAGACAGGGCCTCGGCGGGGCAGGCACCCGCGTCTTGCTGGAGAAACCGATTGGTCGAGACCTGGCCAGCGCCATCGCGATCAACGACGGCGTGGCCCATGTGTTCGATGAGGATCGTGTATTCCGGGTCGACCACTACCTGGGCAAGGAAGGGGTACAGAACCTGCTCTCGCTGCGCTTCGGCAACGCGCTGTTCGAGCCACTGTGGAATGCGCGCCACATCGCGCAGGTGCAGATCACGGTGGCGGAAACCGTCGGCGTGGAAGGTCGCGGCGACTACTACGACGAT
>DASZZT010000045.1:0-7337 GCA_035543275.1 Luteimonas sp.
CAGCGCGACGAGATCGCGCGCAAGCGCCGCCACGGCATGGGCTTCCTTGGCCTGGGCAGCACCGTGACCATGCTGCAGATGAAGTACGGCTCGCAGGCGTCGTGCGAATTCACCGAGCGCATCGCCCGCGAAATGGCCGTAGCCGGCTGGGAAATGGGCCTGGCGCTGGCAAAGGAAAAGGGCGCGGCGCCGATCATGGCCGAGCACTTCACGGTCACCGCTGCGATGCTGCGCCAGCGCCCGGAGATGGCGGCCGACGGCTGGAAGGTCGGCCAGCAGATCGAAGGCAAGCTGCTGCACGCCAGGTACTCGCGCTACATGCAGCGCGTGGCCGAGGTCGCGCCGGAACTCGTGGACGAGCTGGCCGAGACCGGCGCGCGCTTCACCCACCACAGCTCGATCGCGCCCACCGGCACCATCTCGCTGTCGCTGGCCAACAACGCCTCCAACGGCATCGAGCCAAGCTTCGCCCACCACTACAGCCGCAACGTGATCCGCGAGGGCAAGAAGTCGAAGGAAAAGGTCGACGTCTGGTCGTTCGAGCTGCTCGCCTATCGCGAACTGGTCAACGCCAAGGCAATGCCGTTCGCCGAAGACGCCGAAGGCAAGCTGCCGGACTACTTCATCTCTGCCGACGACATCTCGCCGAAGGAACACGTCGACGTGCAGGCGGCGGCGCAGAAGTGGGTGGATTCCTCGATCTCCAAGACCGCCAACGTCCCCACCGATTATCCGTACGAGGACTTCAAGGACATCTACCGCTACGCCCACGAGCAGGGATTGAAGGGTTGCACCACGTTCCGCTTCAACCCCGCCGCATTCCAGGGCGTGCTGGTCAAGGAAGCGGACCTGGAGAACACCCTGTACCGCTTCGAGCTCGAGGACGGCAGCGTGGTCGAGGTCAAGGGCAACGAGCAGATCGAATACGACGGCGAGATGCACACCGCCGCGAACCTGTTCGATGCGCTGAAAGAGGGGTATTACGGCAAGTTCTGACCTGCGCCAAGGTGCAGGTCGCGACAAGTTCCAAGACAGTTCGCGAGTTTCGAATCACGGTCGGGAGGCACCACCATCGCCTCCGGATGGAACCCGGGCCGAGTTCCGTCGCCGTTGTCGCCGGCCGCACGTGCGCGCACACGCTCCACTCACGCACGCGACAGGTATAGCATCGCTGCGGTAACAACCACACGCCCAAACGAGGAGGGCACATGAGCAACGGTAATGGAGTGACGGCGACGCTATCGAAGGCCGCCGAGAATGTTGTGGACACCGCGTCCAACATCGGCAGTGCGATCGTCTCCACCGCCAGCGGTGCCGTGGCCACGGTTCGCAAGACCGCGACCAAGGCACGCAAGGCAGTCAAGAAGGCGACCAAGTCGGCCAGGAAATCGCTGAGCAAGGCGAGCGCCAACGCCAAGGCCGAGGCCGCCAGCCTCAAGCGCAAGGGCGCCGGCAAGAAGAAAACCGCCAAGAAGGCGGCGAGCAAGAAGACTGCAAAGAAGGCGACCAAGAAGACGACGGCCAGGAAGGCCACGGCCAAGAAGGCGACAGCCAGAAAGTCGGCGGCGAAAAAGTCGGCGGCCAAGAAGACGGCCCGCAAGACAACCGCCCGCAGGACCATGGCGAAGAAAGCCGTGCGCAAGAACGTCGCCGCGGCGAAGAAGACCGTGAAAAAAGCCGCCAAGGCAGTCAGGAAGGCGACCGGCACTGCCAAGCGCAAGAGCGCCGTGATGAAGAAGACCGCCTCGCGCTCGGCCGCCGGCAAGAAAGCCGCCGCGACCCGCGCCCGCCGCGGCAAGTAAGACCGCCACCGGCCCTCCCCGTTCGCGCGGGAGGGCCGGGATCGGTGGCGCGCGCTCCGCGCTTTCGAGCATCACCGCAAGTCGCCCGCAACACGTCATCGCAACAATCCAGGATCAGCAATGGCCGTCAAGATCGACAAGAAAATCAAGGGCTACGCCGTCGTCAGCGCGGAAGACAAGGCCAGGGCGGTGCAGGCCGACGCCGTGCCACGCGCGGTGGTCGAGGCGCAGCTGCATGCCCCTGAAAAGCATGTCGCCGACGTGATCCAGATGCACGAGCGCATCGAGCGCCCCGAGATCCTGATCGGCTCCACCTACAAGATCAAATCGCCGCTGTTCGAGCACGCGCTGTACGTCACCATCAACGACATCGTGCTCAACGCCGGCAGCGAGCACGAGCAGCGCCGCCCGTTCGAGATCTTCATCAACTCCAAGAACATGGACCACTTCCAGTGGATCGTGGCGCTCACCCGGATCATGTCCGCCGTGTTCCGCAAGGGTGGCGACGTCACCTTCCTGGTCGACGAGATGAAAGCCGTGTTCGACCCCAAGGGCGGCTACTTCAAGGCCGGCGGCGTGTACATGCCCTCCTTGGTGGCCGAACTCGGCGCGATCGTCGAAGACCACCTCAAGTCGATCGGCCTGATGCATGACCCGGAAATGAGCCCCGCCGCGCGCGCAATGATCGCCGAGAAGCGCGCCGCCTACGAGCAGCGCGCAAAAAAAAAATCTGACGTAAGCCCTGCTCCTGCTCCCTCCCTTGCGAATGCAGGGGAGGGCCGGGGAGGGGTTGCTCTTGATCCGAATGCTGCCGAAGACATCGAAGTCACCGGCGACGGCGCCTCGTTCCCGCCGTCCGCGGCCATGTGCCACAAGTGCAACAACAAGTCCGTGGTGATGATGGATGGGTGTGCGACGTGTTTGAATTGCGGGTATTCGAAGTGCGGTTGAGGCGATAGCGTCCTTGAAGGTTCTCACGGCAAAGAGTTGGGAAGAGCTTCGCTCGCTCGACGGGTTCGTATTGAGCGTGGACAAGAACGTAATGGTGAAGGGTGATGTTGTGGGCGAGTACGAAATGCCCGAAAAAGCCGGGCTTGAGCCCTGCGGTATCAGCCAGTGCGCTACACCTCATCGGCGAGGCTATTTAGTTGCGATTGGCGATGGCAAAGTTGGGCATGTAGGACAAAACTGTGGGCGAAAGCACTTCGGCTTAGCCTGGGGCGAACGCGTTAAGTCCTACCGGCGTGCTCGTGGCGAACGGGCCAAAGCGTCAGCGCTTCTTGAGGCGATCACAAGTGTGCGCGCACTAATTGGCGCACAGCCAATCCAAGAAGACACAAGGATCGCTCGGGCAAGGGAGATGCTTGGGGCCTTCGATACTTTGCCAAGCCCCCTTCGCGATTCGATCTCCGCGAAAGCTCAAGATGGGGATCCGGCAATCTGGGAAAGTCTCGAACGCAGCATCAACAGGTTGATTGCATTTTTTACAGAAGAAAACATAGCGACACTGGTAAAGCTCCCGGCGTCACAGCGGCTTGGAATACGAGGTCTTCGTATAGATGCAAGCTTCCCCATAGGTTTCGCACTGAGCCCGCATAGCGCGGGATTAAAACCCGCCCTACCAGATGCCGGCTTGTAGCCCGTAGGATGCGGTGAACGCAGTGAACCGCATCATTTCGCGCCGCGCGAACGATGTGCTTCGCCTTCGGCTCAGCACATCCTACGAAGACTGACGCAACACACGCGCGGTGCGATGACCCGATGATCCGCCTCAACATCCTCTACCCCAACACGCCCGGCAGCCGCTTCGACCTGGACTACTACCTCGGCACGCACATGCCGATGTCGCCTCGCCTGCTTGGCGAGGCGTGCAATGGCATCACCATCGAGAGCTCGTAGGATGCGCAAAATGAAGCCGTTCGCTCACGCGGTTCACGGTCTGGCCGTCGCTGTGTTGCTGCTCGCGACGCTCGCCGGCTGCGCCACGGCACCCACGCGCAACCCCATCGCCGAATGGCGTGGCTCGCCGAACTACGGGCCGCGCCGCGCGCGCATTATCGTGCTGCACCACACTTCGATGGACAGCGCCGAAGCAGCGCTGCGGGTTCTGCAGACGGGCAATGCGGACGGGCCAGTCAGTGCGCATTATCTGATCGGCGCCGATGGCCACCTGTACCAGTTGGTCGCCGAAGACGCGCGTGCCTGGCACGCCGGCGAAAGCCGCTGGGCGGGAATGGACGACCTCAATTCGGCCTCGATCGGCATCGAGATCGACAACGATGGCCAGTCGCCTTATCCCGAAGCGCAAATCCAGACCCTGCTGCGCCTGCTCGCCGACGTGATCGGTCGCCTCCACATCCCGCGTCATCTGGTGGTGGCGCATGGCGACGTCGCGCCTACTGTCAAGAACGATCCCGGCGTGCTGTTTCCGTGGCGACGGCTGGCCGAGGCCGGCTTCGGCCTATGGCCTCGCGCGGTGCTGGCATCGCCACCGACGGGCTTCGACCCGTGGCTGGCGTTACGTTTGGTCGGTTACGACCTGCGCGATCCCGCCGCGGCGGTGCGCGCCTTCCATCGTCATTTCCGCGCTGGCGACAGCGAGACCTGGCAGCCGGGCGACGCGGAGATCCTCTACGACCTGCAGCAACAGCTGGTGTGCTTCGTCGCCGACGCCGCCTTCGCACGCAAGTCCATATCATGCAGGCTCGGCATCCGAGGAGAACACCGATGCGCAAGCTGATCCTGCTGGGAACGATCACCGTGTTGTCGGCGTGCAGTGCGAACACGCCGCCGAGTGCACCGGCCGCGCCTGCAACGCCGTCGGAAGCGCCTGCACCCACCGCGCCGTCGCCGGAAGCGACTGCGACCCCTGCACCCATGCCGCCTTCGGACGCCACGCCGCCGGCCGACAACGCGACTCCCGCATTCGTCGACAAGGTCTGGCGCGTCGAGGGTCCTTCCGCGGTTGAGCCGGGCACCACCTATGCGTTCCTCAGCAGCAGATCGCTGGTGATCGACGCGCCGCATGGCACGCCGATGACCGGCAGCTGGCGTTATGCCGACGGCAAGCTGACGATGACCGAGGAAGGCATCGCCTATCTCACGGACATCGTTTCGCTGGACGCCAACCACTTCACGATCCGCAGCCACAACCCGGGTGGCACGGTGGAGATCGCGATGGTCGCCGCCACGGACGTGCCGCTGCCGTCCGCGAAGTGAGCCAATCGTCCCGCGCCACGGGTATTGCCCGCGACGCGCGCGCAGCCGTCGACGGACAGGTCAGGTATCAATCCCCGACACGACGCCCGGCTGATCCACATGCAAAGCGTGGTGGCCAGCCGGGGTAAGCGTGTGGTGGCCGTCGTCAGCTTGGAGCATGCCTTTGGCGACCAGCACCTGCGCGGTGGCGTGATCGGTGATGGGCGCGCCCCGCGAACAGTCAAGCAGGCAAGCGAGCTCGTCGGTTGAAAGAACGGTCTGCTGGCTGGTCGTGGTCACGGCCGGGCTCCGCATTCGAAACAGGGATTCGGACGCTAGCGCCGCTGTGGTCGTCGGATGGTGAGGGCGGCTGGTGCGCGGGATCCTCGACGATCCGCGCGTCGGTTTGCTCTGCGCGCGTCCCCGAGCCTCCAGGCCGGCTTGACTCTTGAAACCGAGCCGACGGGCCCCATCTCCGAGCAGTCCCGCACGGCGGGCATTGTCGTTCCCGGCGCTGGCACTCGCCCCATGCGACTGCTAACATGGCCGACCGTTTCTCCACCCAATCAAGCACTTGCGAGGGTTGCAATGAACATCAAGCCGCTTTACGACCGCGTCGTGATCAAGCGCATGGAAGAAGAAAAGATGTCCGCCGGCGGGATCGTGATCCCGGACAGCGCCGCCGAGAAGCCGATCAAGGGCGAAGTAGTCGCGGTCGGCGACGGCAAGGCGCTCGACAACGGTTCGCTGCGCGCGCCCAAGGTCAAGGTCGGCGACAAGGTGCTGTTCGGCAAGTACGCCGGCACCGAGGTCAAGCTCGACGGCAACGACTACCTGGTGGTGAAGGAAGACGACATCTTCGCCGTCCTCGGCTGAGCGTCGCTTCCCGCCTGCTTCTATCTGAAATTTTCTGTCTGAAATTCCTGTCCTGAAATTTTTTTGAGGTAATCCGCAATGGCTGCCAAGGAAATCCGTTTCGGCGAAGACTCGCGCGCGCGCATGCTGCGCGGCGTCAACATTCTCGCCAATGCCGTCAAGGCAACGCTCGGCCCGAAGGGCCGCAATGTCGTGCTCGAGAAGAGCTACGGCGCGCCGACGATCACCAAGGACGGCGTGTCCGTCGCCAAGGAGATCGAGCTGGCCGACAGGTTCGAGAACATGGGCGCGCAGATGCTGAAGGAAGTCGCGTCCAAGACCTCCGACAACGCCGGTGACGGCACCACCACCGCGACCGTGCTGGCGCAGGCGATGATCCGTGAGGGCATGAAGGCGGTCGCCGCCGGCATGAACCCGATGGACCTCAAGCGCGGCCTGGACAAGGCGGTCACCGCTGCCGTCGCCGAACTCAAGAACATCAGCAAGCCGACCGCCGACGACAAGGCGATCGCGCAGGTCGGCACGATCTCCGCCAACTCCGATGAGTCCATCGGCAACATCATCGCCGACGCGATGAAGAAGGTCGGCAAGGAAGGCGTGATCACGGTCGAGGAAGGCTCGGGCCTGGACAACGAACTCGACGTGGTCGAGGGCATGCAGTTCGATCGCGGCTATCTCAGCCCGTACTTCATCAACAACCAGCAGTCGATGTCGTCCGAGCTGGAAGACCCGTACATCCTGCTGCACGACAAGAAGATCTCCAACGTGCGCGACCTGCTGCCGGTGCTCGAAGGCGTCGCCAAGTCGGGCAAGCCGCTGCTGATCGTCGCCGAGGAAGTCGAAGGCGAAGCACTGGCGACGCTGGTGGTCAACACCATCCGCGGCATCGTCAAGGTCTGTGCGGTCAAGGCGCCGGGCTTCGGTGATCGTCGCAAGGCGATGCTGGAAGACATGGCGACCCTGACCGGCGGCACCGTGATCTCCGAGGAAGTCGGGCTGTCGCTGGAGAAGGCCACGATCAAGGATCTGGGCCGCGCCAAGAAGGTGCAGATCACCAAGGAAAACACCACGATCATCGACGGCGCCGGCGAAAGCACGGTCATCGAAGGCCGCATCAAGCAGATCAAGGCGCAGATCGAGGAAACCTCCTCGGACTACGACAAGGAGAAGCTGCAGGAGCGCGTGGCCAAGCTCGCCGGCGGCGTTGCGGTGATCAAGGTCGGTGCCTCGACCGAGATCGAGATGAAGGAAAAGAAGGCGCGCGTCGAGGACGCCCTGCACGCCACGCGTGCAGCGGTGGAAGAAGGCGTGGTCCCGGGTGGTGGCGTCGCGCTGATCCGCGCACTGTCGGCGCTGAAGGATCTCAAGGGTGCCAACGAGGACCAGAACCACGGCATCGTGATCGCCAGGCGCGCGATGGAAGCGCCGCTGCGCGAGATCGTCACCAATGCCGGCGAAGAG
>DASZZT010000046.1:0-5331 GCA_035543275.1 Luteimonas sp.
ACGCCGACGGGCATGTCCTCGGGACATTCCCATGTCGCGGAATAGCCGATGCGCTCGCCCTTGCGGATGTGGTTGACCGCGATCAGGCGGGTCGCCAACGTCATCGCCGGGCGCAAGCCGAAATCCGCAGCAGTCGTGCCCTCCACCACCGAGATGCCGTACAGCGCGCCGCCAACACGCACCCAGTCTGCATGCGCATCGGGCCAGCCGAGCACCGCCGCGGAATTGGCCAGCGAGCGCACACCGGACAGTCCCGCGGTCGCATCGGCAAACACGCGCAGCTGCTCGCGGGTCTGCCGGCCATTGGACGGGCCGCCATCGAATTCGTCCGAACTGGCGAAGTGATTCATCAGCACGATGTCGTCGGAGACATTCGGCGACGACATCAGCGCAGCGTGCGCTGAGCGCACGTCTTCGGGCGAAAACCCAAGCCGATGCATGCCGGTATCGATCTTGAGCCAGCAGCGGATCGGTGCGCCCGACGCGGTTTGCTGCAGCATCTCGATCTGCGATGCGTGGTGGACCACGGTTTCGACGTTGAGCCGGCGCAACTGCGGCAAGTCGTCGGGCTCGTCGAACCCGGACAGCAGCACGATCGGTTGCGACAGGCCCGCCGCGCGCAGGCGCTCGGCATCGCTCAGTGCGGCCACGCCGAACGCATCGGCGCCCTGCAACGCGCGCGCCACGCGTTCGAGGCCATGGCCGTAGCCATCGGCCTTGACCACGGCCATGACCCGGCTGTGGGGCGCACGCGCACGGATCGCGCCGAGGTTATGACGCAGGGCGTCGGTGTGGATGGTGGCGGAAGTTGGGCGTGCCATGGCGCAATTCTAGCGGGCTTGTCGCTTTGCTCGCCGAAAAAACCAGATCACAAAGTATCCGGCTGATTAGCGCCGTACTGGACAAGCACGTCGTAGCCGCACTGTGCCAATAGACAAGCGGTATAGGCTTCTGCCGCAATCTCACACTGACGCGCCGTCATCGGAAACGACTTGCGCCGCGATACAGCCTTCACTCGAAGCTCCCCACAGAATCGTGCGACAGATTATCGAAGCGCGTGTACTCGCCGAAGAACTTGAGCTTCAGCGAACCGGTCGGGCCATTGCGCTGCTTGCCGATGATGACCTCGGCCAGACCCTTGTCCTCCGATTTATCCTTGTTGTAGTACTCGTCGCGGTAGATGAAGACGATCACGTCGGCGTCCTGCTCGATCGCGCCGGACTCGCGCAGGTCGGCCATCACCGGGCGCTTGTCGGTGCGCGTTTCCAGCGAGCGGTTGAGCTGCGACAGCGCGAGCACCGGCACTTTCAGTTCCTTGGCCAGTGACTTGAGCGAGCGCGAGATCTCGGAGATTTCGGTGGCGCGGTTTTCCTGGTTGCCGGGCACCGCCATCAGCTGCAGGTAATCGATCACGATCAGGCCCAGATCGTGCTCGCGCTTGAGCCGGCGCGCCTTGGCCGCGAGCCTGACCGGCGACAGCGCCGGCTCGTCGTCGATGAAGATCTTGGCTTCGCGCAGCATGCGGATCGCGCTGCTGACGCGGCTCCAGTCCTCGTCCTCGAGCTGGCCGGTGCGCAGGCGGGTGGCGTTGACGCGCCCGTTGGAGGAAATCAGGCGTAGCGCCAGCTGGCTGGCCGACATTTCCATAGAGAACACCGCGATCGCCTTCTTGGTCTTGATCGCGGCGTATTCGGCCATGTTCAGCGCCAGCGTGGTCTTGCCCATCGCCGGACGCGCGGCGAGGATGATCAGGTCGGTCGGCTGCAGGCCCGCAGTCAGCTCATCGAACTCGGTGTAGCCGGTGGGCAGGCCGGTGATGCCGCCGCCGTTGGCGTAGCGCGTCTGCAGCACGTCGAAGGCGTCCTTCATCGCGTCGTTGACGGCGATGAAATCGCTGCGCCCGCGGGTGCTGGCTTCGGCGATCGCCAGCACGCTGGATTCGGCGGTGCTGAGGATCTCGCTGGTGTCGCGACCCTCGGGCTGGAAGCCGTCGTTGATGATGCCGGTGCCGACCTCGATCAGCTGCCGCAGCACCGCCTTGTCGCGCACGATCTCGGCGTAGGCGACGATGTTGGCCGCCGACGGCGTGGTGCTGGCCAGTTCCACCAGGTAGGCGCCACCGGCGACCTGCTCGGCCTGGCCCATGGATTCGAACCATTCGCCGAGCGTGACCGCGTCATAGGGACGATTCTTCTCGGCCAACTCGCGAATCGCACGGAAAATCAGCTGGTGGTCGCGACGATAGAAGTCGCGGTCGACGA
The DNA here is from genome assembly GCA_035543275.1 of Luteimonas sp. Taxonomy (GTDB): domain Bacteria; phylum Pseudomonadota; class Gammaproteobacteria; order Xanthomonadales; family Xanthomonadaceae; genus Cognatiluteimonas. The sequence goes on from DASZZT010000046.1 coordinate 2,262, forward strand.
GATGGTCGGCGATGCGGTCGTAGGCGTCGGGGGCCAGCATCAGCCCGCCGAGTACCGCCTGCTCGGCCTCGATCGATTGCGGCGGCACGCGCAGCTGCTCGATGCGGTTGTCACGGTTGAAGCTGGATGGATCGGCACGAAGCCCGTGGCGTGCGCTCATCAGTTGCGTGACTCCCCCGGTGGGACCGCTGTCGCGATCCGGATACTGCGAATGAGCAGGCATCGTAGTCGCCTCGGTGGCAGGGGTGTTGCAGACAAGTCGTGGGACATGTTGTGCATAAGTCATGCTGTACATAACTTTTGCCCGCGGCCGTCTCACCAGCTGCGATCTGCATTCGCATGGGCCACACGCACAAACAAGACGGGCGCCTTGCGGCGCCCGTCTGCGAACACGATGAAGCGAAAGTTCAGGCCGCTTCCGGCTCCACGATCACCTTGACCGGGGTCTCGACGTCGGCATGCAGGTGCACGAGGACCTCGAACTCGCCGATGTGGCGGATCGCGCCCTCGCCCATCACCACTTCCGATTTCTCGACCGGCATGCCGAGCTTGGTCAGCGCCTCGGCGATATCGCGCGGGCCGACCGAGCCGTACAGCTTGCCCTCGGTGGAGGCATTGGCGTACAGCGTGACGCTGGCGCCTTCGAGCTTGGCCAGGCGCGTCTGCGCGTCGTCGTGGATGCCCTTGGCCTTGGCCTCGTAATCGGCACGCTTGGCTTCGAACTCGGCGACGTTGGCGGCGCTGGCCGGCACCGCCTTGCCTTGCGGCACGAGGAAATTGCGGCCGTAGCCCGGCTTGACGTCGACCTTGTCGCCGAGGTTGCCCAGGTTGACCACTTTCTGCAGCAGGATCAGTTGCATGGTGTTGCTCCGTATTCGTTAGCGGCGCCGGGGCGCCGCAACTGTGGCTGTCCGAATGGACGGCGGATGCCGCAACCCTCAGAGGTTGTGGTTGTCCGTGTAGGGAATCAGGGCCAGGAAGCGCGCGCGCTTGACCGCGGTCGCCAGCTGGCGCTGGTAGCGCGACTTGGTGCCGGTGATGCGGCTCGGCACGATCTTGCCGGTCTCGCTCAGGTTCTGGCGCAGGGTGTTGAGATCCTTGTAGTCGATCTCCTTGACGCCCTCGGCGGTGAACTTGCAGAACTTGCGGCGGCGAAAGAACTTGGACATGGGTGTGGTGCTCCTAAAAGGCGTGCTCAGGCGGCTTCGGCGGTGTCGTTGGCTTGTTCGGCAGTGCCGATCGCGCCTTCGTTCTCGTCACGGCGACGACGCTCGCCACGCTCGGGCTTGTCGCCCTTCTCGTCCTTGTTCTTCATGATCAGCGACTGCTCGGTGTCGGCACCGTCGCGGCGCATCACCAGGTGGCGCAGCACGGCGTCGTTGAAGCGGAAGCCGTCGACGAGTTCGTTGAGCACGGCCTGGTCGATCTCGACGTTGAACAGCACGTAGTGGGCCTTGACCAGGTTGTCGACCGGGTACGCCAGCTGGCGGCGGCCCCAGTCCTCAAGTCGGTGGATCTTGCCGTTGCCGCCCTCGATCAGCGTCTTGTAACGCTCGATCATTGCCGGCACCTGCTCGCTCTGGTCCGGATGGACCAGGAACACGATTTCGTAATGACGCATGGTGGTTCCTTGTGGATGTGGCCCGGCATCTCGCGATGCCCGGCCAAGCAGCTCCCCGATGCCCGCAGCGGGCACGGTGGAGCAAGAACTCCCGGCGACAGGGCCATCGGGAGCCAGAAAGTATGGCAGGTTCAATGGCTTAGGCGCAAACAACGCGCGGGACGTCGCTCTTGTCGAGCCGAGCTTGCTCGGCTGCCGTACCCCCTCGCGACCGGTAAGCCGAGCAAGCTCGGCTCTACGGGATCAAGGCGCCTGGCTCTTTTGCGCGGCGATCCAGGCGTCGATATGCGTCTCCAGCGCCGCCAGCGGCACCGAGCCGGTCTCCAGCACTGCATCGTTGTAGGCGCGCAGGTCGAACTTCGGCCCCAGTTCGCGCTGCGCCCTGGCCCGCAGCTCGGAAATCTTCAGCTGGCCGATCTTGTAGGCCAGCGCCTGGCCCGGGGTGCCGATGTAGCGGTCGACCTCGTTGACAATGTCCTGGTCGGTCTTGGCGGCGTTGTCCTTGAAGTAGGCGATCGCCTTCTCGCGGCTCCAGCCCATCGAATGCATGCCGGTGTCGATCACCAATCGCACCGCACGCCACATCTCGTAGGTCAGCTGGCCGAAGCGGTCGTAGGGATCGTCGTACAGGCCCATGTCGTAGCCGAGTTGCTCGGCGTACAAGCCCCAGCCCTCGCCGTAGGCGACGAAATAAGCGGTCCGGCGGAACATCGGCGCGTCCGGCAGTTCCAGCGCGCGGGCAAACTGGAAATGGTGGCCCGGCACCGACTCGTGCAGCGACAGCGGCATCATTTCCCAGGTCGGCCGCACCTCGGGCTTGTACAGGTTGACGTAGTAATACCCGGGCCGGGTGCCGTCGCTGGCGCCGGGCTGGTAGTAGGCGGTGGTGGTGTCCGGGGCGATGTTGTCCGGGATCGGGCGCACGCCGTAGGGCAAGCGCGGAATCGTCTTGAACACCTTGACCAGTTCCGGATCGATCCGCTTGGCGATCGCCCGGTAATGGGTCAAAAGGGCGTCGGGGGTCTTCTCGAAGAACTTCGGATCGCTGCGCAGGTAGGTGAAGAACTCCGGCAACGTCCCCTTGAAGCCGGCCTCATTTTTGACCTGCTCCATTTTGGCGTGGATCCGCGCAACTTCCTTCAGACCGATGGCGTGGATCTGCGCCGCGGTCAGATCGGTGGTGGTGTAGTAGCGGGCAAGGAAATCGTAATAGGCCTTGCCGCCGGGGAGACCGGCGGCAGCGATCGAATCACGGGTCTTCGGCAGGTACTCGTCGTTGAAGTAAGTCGCCAGCTTGCGGTAGGCAGGCACGATGCGCTCTGCAATGATCCGCTTCGCGTCGGCCTGCAGCCCGGCGCGGTCGGACGCGGGAACGCCGTCGGCGAACTTCAGGAACGGCCGGTAGAACGGGCTCTGCGTCGGGTCGTCGACGATCTGTGCGGCAATCTG
>DASZZT010000047.1:0-27261 GCA_035543275.1 Luteimonas sp.
CATCAGCTTGCCGGCTGCGGCACTGGATCTGGTGCCAAAGCTCGCCCCGCTTGAGCTTACGGGAGAAATGAATCTCCAGGTCCCGAGCCTTTCCATCGGGCGCAGCGCCACGCGGGGCAGCGCCACGCTGCAATGGCGTGCCGCCGGCTCGGCGCTCTCGCCGGTGTCGCCTCTGGGCGACTATGAACTGCGCCTCGAGGGGGAAGGACCAGCGGTCCGCGCCACCCTGCATACCCTTCAGGGGCCGTTGCAGCTCGACGGCCAGGGATCGTGGCCCAATGGCCGCAAGCCCGTGTTCCTCGCCACCGCGCAGATGCCGCCCGAATACCAACAGCGGCTCGCGCCGTTCCTGCGCCTGATCACCGTGGAACGCGGCGATGGAAGCTTCGAGTGGCAACTCAAATAAAACCCGGCGGGAATCCGGCGCCGGCCGTGGGCCATCGCATCAAGCAGCCGTTTGACTCTGTTCCAACGTAACGGCGACTGCATGCACCACCGCGGCGATCTTCAGTGTGCTCTGCACGCCCTGCGCGCTGACGTCGTGTTCGCGGATCACGCGCTCGTGCGAGTCCATGCAGGCGCCGCAGCCGTTGATAGCCGACACCGCCAGCGAGGCCAGTTCGAAGGTGATCTTGTCGAGGCCGGAGTTGGCGATGATGTTCATGCGCAGGCCGGTGCGCAGGTTGCCATACTCGTCGTTGTGGATCAGGTGGGTGGCGCGGTAGTAGATGTTGTTCATCGCCATGATCGCCGACGCCGCTTTCGCGCCGTTGATCTGCTCGGACGACAGTTGTTCCGCGGCGAAACCCTCGATCGCCGATACCAGCGGCGTATGCCGCGCGGCAATCGCGCAGGCCAGCGCGATTGCGCGGATCTGCTTGCCGTCGAGGCCCGGCGAGCCGGCATCGCTCAACACCGAATCGAGGTTGAGCTTGAGGTCCTTGGCATATTCGGGAAGCGTGTTGCGCAGGTCGGACAGGTTCATGCAGGTCTCCGCTTTTTCAAGCATGTTCAAAAAAAGAAGGCGGCCGAAGCCGCCTTCACAACCCGCGCGACCGGGGAGAGAGAGCGCCGTCGGGAAAACGGCGTGTCGCGCGGAGAGGTGGGCAGGCTTATGCAGCCTTGAGGGTTTCTTCGCCCTTGTGCCAGTTGCATGGGCACAGCTCGTCGGTCTGCAGCGCGTCAAGCACGCGAAGCACTTCCTCGGGATTGCGGCCGACCGAACCGGCAGTGACGTACACGAACTGGATCACGCCATTCGGATCGATGATGAAGGTCGCGCGCTGGGCGACGCCGTCTTCGCCGAGCACGCCGAGCGCGGATACCAGCTCGCGCTTGATGTCGGCCAGCATCGGGAACGGCAGGCTGTTGAGATCCTTGTGGTGGGTGCGCCAGGCGTGGTGCACGAACTCGCTGTCGACCGAGCCGGTCAACAGCTGCGCGTCTCGGTCCTTGAAGGCCTGGTTGAGCTTGGCGAAGCCGGTGATCTCGGTCGGGCAGACAAACGTGAAGTCCTTCGGGTAGAAGAACAGCACCAGCCACTTGCCCTTGTAGGTGTTGTTGTCGATGTCAACGAACGCGGTGTCGAGGTCGTTCGAGACGGTGGCCTTGAGCTTGAACTGGGGAAGCTTGTCGCCGACGGTCAGCATGGTGTGGCTCCTTGATTGATGAGTGAAGGTTCGATTGTGTTGGGAAGACTGGAAAGGCTGCCGCCCGACCCGTTATTGCGATGCGATGGGTGCATCCTGGACGATGGCGATTGATAACGGAAATGAATTGTTCCTATGATGGCGATAGGTGATTCCTATCCCTCCTGCGATGAGCCTGCCGCAATGAACCTGCGTGACCTGCGTTACCTCGTCGCCCTCGCCGACCACAGGCATTTCGGCCGCGCCGCCGCGGCGAGCTTCGTCAGCCAGCCGACGCTGTCCACGCAGATCAGGAAACTCGAGGACGAACTCGGCGTGTTGCTGGTCGAGCGCGCGCCGCGACGGGTGATGCTCACGCCGATCGGTCGCGAGATCGTCGAGCGTGCGCGCAAGGTGATCGCCGAAGTCGCGCAGATGGGCGAGATCGCGCGCCGCAGTCAGGATCCCGAAGCCGGCACGGTGCGGCTGGGCATCTTTCCGACGCTGGCGCCATACCTGCTGCCGCACGTGCTGCCCGGCCTGCGCAAGCGCTTCCCGCGGCTGGAATTGCTGCTGGTCGAAGAGAAGACCGACCAGATCCTGGCGCGGCTGCGCGACGGCCATCTCGATGCGGGACTGCTGGCATTGCCGATCCACGACGACCAGCTGCACATCGAGCCGCTGTTCGACGAACCGTTCGTGCTGGCGGTGCCGCAGACACATGCGCTGGCGAAAAAAGCATCGCTCGACCTGCGCGATCTCGACCACCAGCACCTGCTGCTGCTCGAGGAAGGCCATTGCCTGCGCGACCAGGCGCTGGACGTGTGCCACATGGCCGGCGCCGACGAGCGCGATGGCTTCCGCGCGACGTCGCTGGAAACGCTGCGGCAGATGGTCGCCGCCGGCGTCGGCATCACCTTGCTGCCGGTGCTCGCAGTGCAGCCGCCGGTGTCGACATCCGATGACATCCACCTGCTGCCCTTCCGCGGCGATCCACCGCACCGACGGATCGCGATGCTGTGGCGACGCAGCTCGGCGATGGCGGGTTTCCTGCAACAGATGGCGAACGAATTCCGCAAGTTGCCGAAGGCGCTGTTGCAGCCGCCCATCGCCGCGGCACAGGCGAAACGCAGGGGAACACGCGCGTGAGCCTGCGCGGCTGGTCGGCCTTGGCGTTATTGCTTGCTGCGATCGGCTGGTGGTATTCGCCGCTGTCGCCGCGCGTGGGCCATGCACCGCTGCCAGCCGACGGCGTGACCATCCGCTGCCGACTGCCACCACGCGTCCTTGCCGGCGACGCGCCGCTGCAGAGCGACGCCCCGCCATCGCTGCAAGCCTTCCGCCTGCGGGCCACGACGCTGCTGCCGCTGGCCGGCTTCAGCATCGACGCACGCGTGCTGTCACGCGAGGATTACAGCCACGGTCGCGAATCGGAACTGTCGCCGACCGATCTGGTGCTGGGTTGGGGCCGGATGGCGACACCCGGCTTGGCCGAGCGCCTGGACGTCAGCCAGTCGTCGCGCTGGTACCACTACCAATGGAGCGGCGAGCCGCCGCTGCCGCCGGCCGAGATCGCGCGCTCCAGCGCCAACATGCACCTGATTCCGGCCGACGCCGCCGTTGCCGCTGCATTGAAAAACGTGCAGGCCGGCGAACGCGTGCGCATCGATGGCTGGCTGGTCGAGGCCGATGCGCCCGACGGCTGGCGCTGGCGCAGCTCAACCACGCGCGAGGACATCGGTGCCGGCGCCTGCGAGCTGATCTACATCTGCGCGATAACACGGTTCTAATTTGTAGCCTGGGTGGAGCGTAGCGACACCCGGGCCTTTCGCCGGGCCGGCCATACAGCCCCGGGTATCGGTCTGCGGCCTCCACCCAGGCTACGGTGTCAATCCGACCTGGCAACTCACGCCGGTGCCGCTCAACCCGCAATACCCGCCGGAATTCTTCGACAGATATTGCTGGTGTTCTTCCTCGGCGTAATAGAACGTCGGCGCTGGATATACGATCTCGGTGCTGATGGCGCCCAGGCCAACTGCCGTCAATCGCGCCTGGTACGCATCGCGGCTGCGCAGGGCGGCCTGATATTGCGCTTCGATGTCGCAATAGATCACCGAGCGGTACTGGCTGCCGGCGTCGTTGCCCTGGCGCATGCCCTGGGTCGGGTCGTGGCTTTCCCAGAATGTCTTCAACAGCGATTCGAACGCGATCTCCTTGGGGTCGTACACCACCAGCACCACTTCCGCGTGTCCGGTCTGGCCACTGCAGACTTCGCGATAGTTGGCGTTGGCTGTGTAGCCGCCGGCGTAACCGGCCGCGGTGGTAATCACGCCCGGCAGCAACCAGAACTTGCGCTCCACGCCCCAGAAGCAGCCCATGCCGAACTGCACCCGCGCAAGGCCGGGGAACACATCGCGCAACGGTCGTCCATTCACGTGATGGATGTTGCGCAGCGGCATTTCCGCCGCGCGTCCGGGCAACGCATCCTCGCGTTGTGGCAAGCGTTGTTTGAAGGCGCCGATTCCTAACATGGCAGGGTTCCCATTGCGACCTGCGACCAATATGCGGCCGCAAAGCGCAGCATCAAGTGAACACCGCTGGCGCCACGCGCACACAGTTGCGGCCGTCATGCTTGGCGACGTAAAGCGCCTTGTCGGCGCGCTCGATCGCCGCCGCCGGGGTGCTTTCGTGCTCCAGACGGGTGGCCACGCCGATGCTGACGGACAGGCGCACCGGTGCACCTTCCCATTCGCTCTCGCAGTGCTCCACCGCCGTGCGCAGGCGCTCGCCGATCGCACGCGCATCGGCGGCGCCGCGCTCCGGCAGCAATGCCACGAATTCCTCGCCGCCATAGCGGCCGAGCATGTCGTTTGCATCCAGTGTCTGCCGCAAGGCCAAGGCCACCTGACGCAGGCAGTGGTCGCCCGCGGCATGGCCGAGCCGATCGTTGACCGCCTTGAAATGGTCGATGTCGATGAACAGCAGCGACAGCGGCCGCGCCTGACGATGCGCATCCGCAAACATGCGTGCCAGCCACTGGTCGATGCTGCGGCGGTTGAAGGTGCCGGTCAGGGCGTCGAGCTCGGCCGAACGCCGCAGCTGCACGGCCGCCAGCGCCTCGTCGGCATGCAGCATTGTCAGCCGCGCGAATTCATCCGCCAACGCCAGTTCCCCGGTGCTGAAACCGTCGCTGCCGTCGCGCTGCAGCAGCAACAAGCCCCAGCCCGGCGCCCGGATCGGCAACGGCAGCAAGGCCTCGATGACCGGATGCGAACTGCCGCTGAGCGGCTGCTGTAGCGGCACCGAGTTCGAGGCCAAGTTCTTGAGCGACAGATTGCGCGCGGCGATGTCCTCGTCCACGGCCTGTTTGCGCTCGGCCGGCTCGACCAGCAGCAGGTCGTGACCGTGGTAGCGGTGGGCGACCACCGCCGCCAACCCGGCCGGGAGCTGCGGCAGCAGGTGTTCCAGCAGCAGATGGAACGCGGTCCAGTCGATGTCTCCCTCGTCCAGCGCGCGCAGGCGCGTTTGCAGCGCAACGGTGAGTTCCGTGCGCGCGGCCTCGCGCTCCATGCGACGCTCGGAATCCGCGCGCGCCAGACGATCGCGGTCGCCCTGATCGCGGTCTTCGCCGATCCGGGTGATCAGGCCAACCGTGAGCACCGCAGTGGTGGCGGCGAATGCGAGCTGGTACCCGTGGCGCGTCCACAACCCGTCGACGAGGTATCCGTGCACCAGCGCGTTGCGCACCAGCATCGCGGCAACGCTCAACGATGCCAGCAGCAGGATCGACCAGGCCATCGGCACGCGCCGGCGCACCGCATCGGCAAGGATCACCAGCGTGGCGACCCCGGAACCAAGCCAGGCCAGCGCCACCAGCGACTGCAGCCATGACTGCAGCATGCGCAGATCCAGCAGGCACACCGCCGCCAGGGCGATCAGGGCGATGCAGTAGCCGTTGAACAGGCGCGCGCCCGGCGGCACGCCGTCGCGCAGATCCGCATAACGCAGCAGCATCTGCAGCACCGCGGCGCAGAACAGCATCCCCAGCGCCCACAGGCCGGCGCCATGCCAGGCCGCAAGCAGGCCCAGGCCGGGCAACAGGTACAGGTGCCCGTTCTCCGCGGTCAGCAATAGCAGCGTCACGCTGGCGCAGCCGAACAACGCCAGGAAGGAACGCTCGCGCGCGGCCGAATACAGGGCCAGCATCAGCAAGGCCAGCACGAACAGGCCGGCATAGATCGCGCTGTCGAACGCAGTCGCGCGACGCGCCATCCGCATCGCCGGCGCTTCGCGTACGACCCGCGGCCGCAATGCGCTGCGCACATCGCCCTGCGCATGCAGGATGAGCGCAATGTCGCCCTGCCAGTCCGCCGGAAGCGGCAGGATAAAGCCGTCCGGCAGTACGCCTTCCTCCGCCGCAGGCTGGAAGAAGTCTCGGCGCACGCTCGACCAGCCCGGCCGCTGCAACCACAGCGCCTGGACCGGATCGCGGCCCAGCCAGACCACCCAGCGCGATTGCGCCGGATCCGGCGGCGGCAACTGGAAATGCAATTCGGCGACAGCCTCGTTGGCTCCGCCCCCGGCCAGCAGCAGGGCCTCGCCATCGCGGCTGAACTTCGGTGCAGGCGCGCCGGTCTCGGTCGATGGCTGCAGGCGCACCGGCATCTGGTCGATGCTCTGGCGTGTCGCGGCGATCACGCCCAATGCAAACAGCATCAGCAGCCACGCCATTCCGGCGGCGAATAACCGGTCGTGGCCACTGGCGTCCTTGCGATGCATGCCGCTCAGGCCAGCAGGACGCCGTTCGGGAACGGCTGGTCGACCGCCGTTCCTGCAGCGAATGGCAACGTCTCGACCACCGCCCGGGCCTGCGCCCAGTGGCTTGCAGGTACGCAGACGGCCAGCAGACCACAGGCCGGCAACTCGCCAACGCCGCCGAGCAGCGCCTCGCCGCGAATGAAGACCGGAATGCCGGCGTGCTCCAGCGCGTGCCGCACCAGATGCGCGTCGATCAAATTGGCAGCCTCATAGACGACTTGCATATCCACCCCTCTCGAAACGCTTAGCAATTTCCATGCCAAGGAGTCGTTTTCGCTGCCGTCGCGGGGCGCTCGGCTACACTGCACTTCGTCTATCCGTGATCCTGACGCCGTGTCCAACCCGCCCGAATCCGTGCCTTCTGTACTTCACTCTACTCCCGCCGATGTCCAGTCATCTGCCTCGGGCAAGCAGGATTTCGTCCGCCATGATTTCATACGACAAATCGTCCGGGACGACATCGCCAGCGGCCGCCACGCCGCGATCAAGACCCGCTTCCCGCCCGAACCAAACGGCTACCTGCACATCGGTCATGCCAAGGCGATCTGCCTGGATTTCGGCATCGCCGCGGAGTTCGGCGGGCGCTGCAACCTGCGCTTCGACGACACCAATCCGGCCAGGGAGGACCCCGAATACGTCACCGCGATCCAGGATGACGTGCACTGGCTGGGTTTCGAATGGCATGAGCTGCGCCACGCCTCCGACTACTTCGAGGTGTTCTACCTTGCTGCCGAGAAACTCATCCGCCAAGGCGATGCCTTTGTCTGCGACCTGAGCGCCGATGACGTGCGCACCTACCGCGGCACACTGACCGAGTCTGGTCGCAATTCGCCCCATCGCGACCGCAGCGTCGACGAGAGCCTCGATCTGTTCCGGCGCATGCGTGCCGGCGAGTTCGCCGACGGCGCCCGCACCCTGCGCGCGAAGATCGACATGGCCAGCGGCAACATCAACCTGCGCGACCCGGCGCTGTACCGGATCAAGCACGTCGAGCACCAGAACACCGGCGACGCCTGGCCGATCTACCCGATGTACGACTACGCGCACTCGCTCAGCGACGCGATCGAGGGCATCACCCATTCGCTGTGCACGCTGGAGTTCGAGGATCACCGCCCGCTGTACGACTGGTGCGTGGACAAGGTCGACCTCGTGCATTCGCCGGAACTGCTGGCGCCGCTGCTGGCCAAGGGCCTGCCGAACGAGGCCAGCAAGCCGCGTCAGATCGAGTTCTCGCGGGCCAACCTCAACTACACGGTGATGAGCAAGCGCAAGCTGATGGCGCTGGTGCAAGCCGGCCTGGTAGACGGATGGGACGACCCGCGCATGCCGACGCTGCAGGGCATCCGCCGCCGCGGCTACACGCCGGCCAGCTTGCGCCTGTTCGCCGACCGCATCGGCATCAGCAAGCAGAACTCGCTGATCGACTACTCGGTGCTGGAAGGCTGCCTGCGCGACGACCTCGACGCCGCCGCGCCGCGACGCATGGCGGTGATCGACCCGCTCAAGCTCACGATCACCAACCTGCCCGACTCGCACGAGGAAGCACTGAGGTTCCCGAACCACCCGAAAGACGAGAGCTTCGGCACGCGCACGCTGCCGTTCTCGAGCGCGTTGTGGATCGAGCGCGAGGACTTCGCGGAAGTGCCGCCGAAGGGCTTCAAGCGCCTGATCCCGGGTGGCGATGTGCGGCTGCGCGGCGCCGGCATCTTCCGTTGTGATGACGCGATAAAGGACGCCGACGGCAAGGTCATCGAGATCCGCGGCGAGCTCGATCCCGAGTCGCGCCCCGGCATGATTGGGGCCAACCGCAAGATCAAGGGCACGATCCACTGGGTCAGCGCGAAGCACGCGGTCGCGGCCGAGATCCGGCTGTACGACCGCCTGTTTCTGGTGCCTGATCCGGACAACGACGCGGATGGCAAGACCTATCAGGATCACCTCAATCCGGACTCGCGCCGCGCCGTGACCGGCTACGTCGAACCTGCCGCGGCGCAGGCGACACCGGAGCAGCATGTGCAGTTCGAGCGTGTCGGTTATTTCGTCGCCGACCGCTACGACCACGGTAGCGATGCGCCGGTGTTCAACCGCAGCGTCACCCTGCGCGATACCTGGTCGACGAAAGGCTGAGATGGACTTCCGCCTGCGCGCTTCGTGGCTGTTTGCCTCGCTCGCCTGCACGCTGGTCGCCTGCGTAGCGCCGGCTCCGCAACCTGCGCAAGGATCGACAACGACTGCGGCGCGCGATGCCATCGCCGCGCCCGCCGCACCGGCGCAAGCGCCTTCGGCACCGCCGCCGGACCTGCGCAAGCTGAAGCCGCGCACCGGGGGCCCGCTGCCGCCGCAGGTGCTGCCGGCGCCGGTGAAACTCGACTACCACTGCACGACCGATGCCGATTGCACGGTCAAGGATGTCGGCAACTGCTGCGGCATGTATCCGGCCTGCGTCAACAGGGACAGCCCGGCCGACCCGGCCGCGGTGCAGGCGCAGTGTGCGAAGGAAGGCCGGATGTCGGTGTGCGGCTTCCGTGAGATCGACGCCTGCAGTTGCAGCCAGGGTCAGTGCGAGCCGCGCGATGATGCATCGCAGGAGCCGCTACGCTGATGCTGCTCGCGCAGGTCCACCTGACGCTGCCGGTTTGGGTACACGATGTGGTCGACCGCAGCCGCGTGTATGTCAACGATGCGGATAAAGTTGCACTGGCGATCGAGTTGTCACGCCACAATGTCGAGGCACGCAGCGGCGCTCCGTTCGGCGCAGTCGTGTTTGGCGAAGACGATCGTGTGATCGCGATCGGTGTCAACCGCGTGCTGTCGCAAAACTGCACCCTGGCGCACGCCGAGACCATGGCCTGCATGCTGGCGCAGCAGCGCATGCAGCGCGCGCGGCTCAACGAATCGCGTCCCGGAGAAGCGCGCCGCAGAATCACGCTGGCGACCTCGTCGCAGCCGTGCTGCCAATGTTACGGCGCGATCTTCTGGGCCGGCATCGACCGCCTGCTGATCGGCGCACGCAGCGAGGACGTGATGGCGCTGACCGAATTCGACGAAGGCCCGCTCCCCGCCGACTGGATCGGCGAACTCGAGCGCCGCGGCATCACGGTGGTACGCGACCTGCATCGCGATGCCGCCTGCGACGTATTGCGCAGCTATGGTCAACAGGGCGGGCAGTTCTATTGACGGCCTGCTCGGCTACTGCCGCGCCGGCTTCGAGCCGGAACTCACCGCGGAACTGAGCGAACGCGCGGCGCTGGCCGGTTGCGTCGGTCATGCTCGCACCGAGCGTGGCAGCGGACATGTCCTGTTCCTCACCGCCGATGGCGACGGTGCTGCCTTGTCGCGCGCGCTGCCGTGGCGGGGTCTGATTTTCGCGCGGCAGAAGCTGCGGCTGCTTGCCGAGCTGCGCGCACTCGATCCGCGCGACAGGATCACGCCGATCATCGAAGTGCTGCAGGGCGCACGGATGTTCGGCGAGCTGCTGGTCGAGCATCCTGATTCCGATGCCGGCAAGCCGCTGGCCGGACTCGCGCGCAGCTTCGGCAACGCGTTGCGACCTGCATTGCGCAAGGCCGGCTTGCTCACCGTGCGCGACGACGATGGGCGGCCGCGTCTGCATGTCTGCTTCGTCGCCGGCGACCATGCCTTCCTCGCGCAAAGCGATCCCGGCGACAGCGCACCGTGGCCGCTCGGCATCCCGCGCCTGAAACTGCATGCCGACGCGCCATCGCGATCGGCGCTGAAGCTCGAAGAAGCGCTGCTGACCCTGCTCGACGACGACGAACGAGCGCAGCTGTTACGACCTGGCATGCGTGCCGCCGACCTCGGTGCCGCGCCTGGCGGCTGGAGCTGGGTGCTGGGCCGTCAAGGCCTGCGCGTCAGCGCGATCGACAACGGCCCGTTGCGCCAGCACGTGCTCGACAGCGGCCTGGTCGAGCACCTGCGCGCCGATGGCTTCGCCTGGCAACCGAAGCAAGCCCTCGACTGGATGGTCTGCGATATGGTCGAGCAGCCGCGGCGCGTCGCCGAACGCATGGCGACCTGGCTGCGCGAAAGCTGGTGCCGGCAGACGATCTTCAACCTCAAACTGCCGATGAAAAAGCGCTGGGACGAAACCCGCTTGTGTCTGGATCTGATTGCCGAACAGGCGCAGCGGCCGCTGGCAATCCGGGCACGGCAGCTGTACCACGACCGCGAGGAGATCACCGTTTTTGCCGCCGCGCGCGGGTCGCGCTGATCCGTTCAGCCGGCGTTGCGCGGTTTTACACGGGCTTGATGCGGGCGGGTCTAGGGTCGCCCTGTCCCGCTCCCGTAACGAGGGTTTTGCAATGACCACCTACAAGAAGCATGTCCTGGGTTTTGCCCTGCTGACGATTCTCGGCGTGTCCGGTACTGCCTTGGCGCAGATATACCCGCCGCCGCCGGCAGACGCTCCGATGCCTCCGATGCCACCGATGCCGCCGCCCGCAGACGCACCGATGCCGCCAGCAGACGCTCCGCCACCACCGATGCCGCCGCCTCCGCCGGGGGCGCCGATGCCGCCGATGCCGATGCCTCCGCCTCCGCCGGGGGCGCCAGACGTCACCTCGCATCCCGGCAACTCGATCTCGAGCAACTACCACGTCGATTTCGACGCGATGGACAGCAACCACGACGGCAACATCAGCCGTGCCGAGGCCAGAGGCAACGCCGACCTGATGCGCGAGTTCCATGTGCCCGACGCCAACCACAACGGCCGCCTGACCAAGGAAGAGATGAAGGGCTGGCTCGACTGAGTTCTTCGATCACGATAGTTCGCTACGACGCCCCGCACCTCGCGGGGCGTCGTTCGTTTCGCCATCGCAAATGAATCAGCCGCCTGCGGCCCTGCGCCAAAACAGGTTCGCCAGCGGCGGCAGGCGCCCGGCCATGCCGAGCAGCGGGCCACGCAGCAGGGTCGCGGCCACTGCGTCGTTGCTGAAAAAGCGGTTGATGCCATCGAAGGCGTGCGCCGCAATTGCGTTTTCGCTCTTGCACATGCGTGCCCAGCGCGCGAGCCGCTGCGATGCCGTGTAGTCGCTGCGGCCTGCCTGCGCGGCGCGGATGCTGTCGCACAACGCGGCGACGTCACGCAGGCCGAGGTTGACTCCCTGCCCGGCCAGCGGATGCACGACGTGCGCGGCATCGCCGAGCAGCAGTACGCGGCCGGCAACATAATCGCGCGCCAGTTGCCGACGCAGCGGGAACCCGGCCCGCTTCGACAACACGCGCGCATCACCGAGTCGCGCATCGAAGGCGCGGGTCAATTCGGCATTGAAAAGCGCATCGTCAAGCGTGAGCACGCGCGCAGCCTCGGTCTCGGGCAGGCTCCACACGATCGAGCTTGATCCATCCGCACACGGCAGCAACGCCAGCGGTCCGCCCGGCAGGAAGCGCTGCCACGCAGTGTCCTCATGCGCGCGCTTGGTCGCCACATAGGCAACCACGCCGCGCTGACCGTAATCGTGACGATCGACCTGGAGACCGGCGAGCCCGCGCACGGTGGATTCCGCGCCATCGGCGGCAACCACCATGCGCGCGTCCAGGCGCACGCCATCGTCGAGTAGCAGGCGCACGCCATCGCCATCCTGCTCCAGCGCCTCGACCCGCGCCGGGCAATGCACGCGTACGCCGGCCGCAGGCAACGCGGACCACAAACGATCCACCAGCAGGCCATGCTCGATGATCCAGCCGAGTTCGCGACGGCCGAACGCGTCAGCATCGAATGTCAGTTCGCCGCCACCGGCCGCATCCCATACGCGCATGCGTCGATAGGCATGCGCGCGTGCGGCGCGGATGCTGCCCCATACGCCCAGTGCATCGAGCAGTGCGGCGTTGTCCGGCGCGAATGCGTACACCCGCAAATCCGGCGACTCCGCGCGCCAGTGCGGCGGCTCCACGCCTTCCACCAGCGCGATATCGAGCCCGAGCGCCGACAGAGCCAGGGCGCAAGCGCTGCCGACCACACCACCACCGACGACCGCAATATCGAGTCGACCGCGGCGGCTCATGCGGCCCCCGCGCGGCACAGCTTCGGCACGTCGCCGCGATAACCCATCGCGCCGCCGACCAGCAGCGCCTGCGCCGACGGCAGAAGCTCCAGCGCCAGCATTCCGGCGCTGCGCAACGGCCGCAACAGCGGCGCCGGATTGGCGGTGAGTTTCGCCAGCCCGTCGGAGAACGCCAGTGTGCGTTCGCGATCGTCATGCCGGTGCTGCGCATAGGCGGCAAGCAGGCTCTCGCTGCCGGGATCTGTGACGCCGGCCTCGATCAATTCCGCCAGCGTCAACGCATCGCGCAGGCCGAGGTTGAATCCCTGCGCACCGATCGGATGCAGCGTCTGTGCAGCGTTTCCCACCAGCACCGCGCGCGCCGCCACGATGCGAGCAGCACGCATGCGCAGCGCCGGATACGCGCTGCGCATGCCGACCGACAGCAAGCGGCCGACGCGCCAGCCGAAGACCTGCTGGATGCGCGCGAGAAATGCGCTGTCGTCCAGCGCGGCCACGGCATCGGCTTGATCGCGTGCAACCCCGTGCACCACGCCGTAATGGCGGTCGCCGCGCGGCAGCAGCGCGGTCGGACCGTCGTCGCCGAAACGCTCGTAGGCGGTGCCGTCCGGCGCGCGCACGGCGCGCACCCGGGCGACGAACAAGGTCTGTGCATAGTCGTGGGCTTCCGCGCCAATGCCGAGCGCCTCGCGCACGCCGCTGCGGGTGCCGTCGGCGGCCACCAGCAGGCGCGCCGACAGTGTGTGCTCGCCTTGCGCATCAACAATGCGCAGATCACGTGCGTCATTTTCCGCATCGTCCAGCCCGACAAAACGCGCCGGCCGGTAGCGGGTGAGATGGGTCAGTTCGGCCAGTCGCGCCTCGAGCGCCTCGCCGAAGTCGCGCGCAACTACGATCTGTCCGAACGCATCGCGACCGTAATCGGCGGCATCGAGCCTGACCCGGCCGAAGTCCCCGCTGCGACTGACATGGATGCGCCGGATCGCACCGGTGGGCGCGCGCAGCTTCTGCAGCACCCCGAGCGCGGTCAACGCATTGATCGTGGCATCGGCGAAGCTGAGGTTGCGCTGGTCGAATACGGCGGGAAGTGCGCCGGCCGGGGTCGCCTCGACCAGCGCGACGTCGACGCCGATGCGGTCCAGCGCGATCGCCAGGCTGGCTCCGACCAGGCCGCCGCCGACGATCACCACGTCATGATGTCGTTCCACCTGCTGTTGATCCAAGTGATGTGCCCGCTGCGCCATCGGGTGAAAGACCGGGAAGGGGTGCGTTATGCTAACGGTTCCTGCCGAACCACTCGTGCGCATCCGATGAATCGCCCCCGCTCCGACCCATCTCCCGCCATTTTCGCCCCGGGCCCACTGCTGCTGGCCGGCCTGATTGTCATCGCGGCACTGACCCGGCTGCTGCCACATCCGCCGAATTTCTCGCCGGTGGAAGCGATCGCACTGTTCGGCGGCGCCTATTTCGCGTCGAAACAGTGGGCTGCGATCGTTCCGCTGCTGGCGATGCTGATGGCCGACCTTGCGCTGGGTGCGCTGCACGGCGCCAGCTACGCCAGCTATCTCGGCGGCAACACATTCTGGTCGGTGTACGCGTGCATCGCGATCTCGGTTGTGCTCGGCTTCGGCCTGCGCAGCAAGGTCAGCGGCAAGCGCGTGATCGGTTATTCGCTGGCAGGTTCAGTGCTGTTCTTCGTGGTCACCAACTTCACCGCGTGGCTGTCCGATCCGATGTATCCGAAGACCGCCGCCGGCCTTGCCGCGGCCTACATCGCCGGCATTCCGTTCTTCCGCTGGACCGTGCTCGGCACGCTGTTCTACTCGGCGCTGCTGTTCGGCGGTTTCGCGCTGCTGCGCCAGCGCCTGCCGGCGCTGCGCGAACAGACGGTGTAAGCAGCCGCTGTCGTGGGCAATCGCCTCTCGAAGATCTACACGAAGACCGGCGACGACGGCACGACCGGCCTGGGTGACGGCACCCGCGTCGCCAAGGATTCGGCCCGCGTCACGGCCTACGGCACCGTCGATGAGGCCAATTCGGCGATCGGCCTGCTGCTCGCCAGCGAATTGCCAGAAGACGGCACTCACAATGACGGCACTCTCAATGACATCCGCACACTGCTGACCACGGTGCAGCACCAGCTGTTCGACCTGGGCGGCGAGCTCTGCATTCCCGGACATGCCGCGATCTTCGACGCCGACATCGACGGGCTGGAGCGCGCGCTCGACCACCACAACGAAGCCCTGCCGCCGCTGAAGGATTTCATCCTGCCCGGCGGCGGCGAAGCTGCGGCGCGTTGTCACGTTGCTCGCACCGTCGTGCGCCGCGCCGAACGCGAGACCGTCACCCTGGCGCACCATGATTCGGTGCGCCCGGAGGCGATCCGCTATCTCAACCGGTTGTCCGACCTGCTGTTCGTGCTCGCGCGGGTGCTGGCGCGCGCCAGCGGGCACGGCGAGGTGCTGTGGAAGCACGAGCGCAGCTAACGCCGAGATGCGCATCTACACCCATCCCGCATGCCTCGCCCACGACACCGGGCCGACGCATGCGGAGCGTCCTGATCGACTGCAAGCCGTCACCGAGGCGTTGCACGGAGCCTTCACCGATACACTCGACTGGCGCGAAGCGCCACGCGCGAGCCGCAGCGAGTTGCTGCGCGTCCACGCTGCGACGCTACTGGACACCGTGCTGGGCACGGTGTTCGAAGCGGCGCCCGAACAGCGCCTCATGCTCGATCCGGACACCGTGCTGTCGCCCGCTTCCGCGGAAGCTGCGCTGCGCGCGGCCGGAGCGGCCGTGGCGGCGGTCGATGCCGTACTCGATAACGGCGCCGCGCGCGCGTTCTGCGCGGTGCGACCACCAGGCCACCACGCCACCAGCGATACCGCGATGGGCTTCTGCCTGTTCAACAACGTCGCCGTTGCCGCGGCGCACGCCATCACGGCGCACGGGCTGGAGCGCGTCGCCATCGCCGATTTCGATGTCCACCACGGCAACGGCACCCAGGCGATCTTCGAACGCGATCCGCGGGTGCTGTTCCTCAGTTCGCACCAGATGCCGTTGTATCCCGACACCGGTGACGCGAATGAACGTGGCGTTGGCAACTTGTTCAACGCACCGCTGCCTCCGGGCACGGGCAGCGCGCCGTTTCGCGCGGCATGGACGACGCAGCTACTGCCCGCCCTCGACGCCTTCCGCCCGCAGCTGCTGCTGGTCTCGGCCGGCTTCGACGCGCACCGCCGCGACCCGCTGGCGCAACTGCAACTCGAGGCCGACGATTATGCGTGGCTCACCAGTGAGTTGTGCACGATCGCCGATCGCCATGCGCAGGGCCGCATCGTCTCGCTGCTGGAAGGCGGCTACGACCTGCAGGCGCTGCGCGAATGCAGCATCGCGCACGTTGGCGCATTGTTGTAGCGAACGAAACGTCTGCGCGCACGACACACGTCCCGGGTCCGCTGCGCTTGACCCGGGCTACGTTGCTGCTCCCGCGGAATCAGCCGCCACCCTGCGATGACGCCGGCACGAAATCCAGCGCTGCCGAATTGACGCAATACCGCAACCCGGTCGGCGGCGGCCCATCGGGAAACACGTGCCCGAGATGCGAATCGCAATGCGCGCATTTGGCCTCGACCCGACGCATGCCATGGCTGTCGTCGACATCCTCGCTGATCGCTTCCGCCGACACTGGCTGGAAATAGCTCGGCCAGCCGCTACCCGAGTCGAATTTGGTTTCCGACAGGAACAACGGCGCGCCGCAGGCCGCGCAGGTGTAGGTGCCGGCTTCCTTGTGGTCGTGGTACTTGCCCGTGAACGCGCGTTCGGTGGCCGAGCAGCGACACACCGCGTATTGCTCCGGCGATAGCGATTGGCGCCATTCAGCTTCGGTTTTGGCGATCTGACCCTGGTTCATGGCGCCTCCGGGTGGGAATGGGATTTTGCGCAAGATGGTGCCTGCATTGCCGGTGCGCAAGGGATACGGCAAGCTAACGGCCGTTTACCGCTGAACGGATGTCCGCGTGCGCCCAGTCCTCCGCTTGCTGCCGTTGCCTTTGTGCATCGCCTTTTCGCTGGCCGCACAAGCCGCGGAGGATCGTCCCGACGACTGGGGCTTGTGCCCGGTCGTGGACGCGGTGCCGGCCTTCCTGGATGCGCAGCAGCCGGTCGGCAAGCCCGAGGCACGGGTGCAGTTGCCGACCGACATCGCCGGTGATCAGGTCGCGGGCACCGACACCAACCCGCAGTTCAGCGGCAACGTCACGTTCCATCGCGCTGACCAGTTCCTCGGCGCCGACAACTTCGACTACAACACCGAAACCGGCAAATACGTTGCCCAGGGTGACGTGCGCTACCAGGACTCGGGCATGCGCATGGTCGCCGGCCGCGCCGAAGGCGACCAGAACGCCGACACCCACAACATCCAGGACGTGCGCTACCAGCTGATGTCGCGGCGCGGCAACGGCGGCGCCGAACACATCGAGATGCATGGCGCACAGGGCACGCTGTACGGTTCGACCTACTCGACCTGCCCACCCGATGACCGCCGCTGGGAACTGCGCGCGCAGCGCATCGACATCGACACCGCCGCGGGCAAGGGCGTGGCCCACAACGCCACGCTGCGCGTCGGCCGGGTGCCGATCCTGTACGTGCCATGGTTCCCGTTCCCGCTCGACGACCGTCGCCGCACCGGCCTGCTGTACCCCAGCATCGGCTCCTCCGGCCGCAATGGCTTCGACTACCGCCAGCCGATTTACCTGAATCTCGCGCCGAACTACGACATGACCCTGACGCCGAGGTTCATGAGCGCGCGCGGCCTGCAGCTTGGCGCCGAGTTCCGTTACTTGACCGAGACCGGCCGCGGCAAGTTCGAAGCCGCTTATCTGCCGTCCGACAAGCTGACCGATCGCAAGCGCCAGGAGGAGATCGACCTCGGTATCCCGCCCGAGAACCGGCGCGCCGACAACCGCGGCTATTTCAATTTCATCGGCAGCCAGGACCTGAGCCGCAACTGGCAGGCGCGCAGCCAGCTCAACTGGATCAGCGACACCCGTTATCTCGAGGATTTCAACAACAACCTCAACGGCCTCTCGCCGTTCGCCGTGACCAGCGACATCGGCCTGTATGGCCGCGGCCGCTACTGGAACGCCGGGGTAATGGCCGATCACCGGCAGCTGGCCGATTCCACGCTGACCGAGGCGATCCTGCCGTACAACCATCTGCCGCGTGTCTGGTTCAACTGGGAACAGCCGTTTACCCGCTGGCTCACTGCCGGCGTCGACACCGAAGCGGTGCACTTCCAGCACACGACCCTGCCCGGCGGCAGCCGGGTCGACCTCAAGCCGTTCGTGAGCATGCCGCTGGAGGGCGCCGGCTGGTTCGTCAAACCGACCCTGGCCTGGCGCTATACCGGCTACAAGCTCGACAACGACCTCGCCGCGGAGCTTGCCTTGGCGCAGGCGCAAGCATTCGCCACACAGAACCAAATCCTTGTCACGCCCGAGCTGATCGCGAGGTTCAACAACGACGCCCCCAGCCGCAGCTTGCCGATCGCCTCGCTCGATGCCGGTCTGTACTTCGACCGCGAGGCAAGCTGGGGCGGCGAGAGCTTCCTGCAGACACTGGAGCCGCGGCTGTTCTATCTGCGCGTGCCTTACCAGGACCAGAACGACCTGCCGCTGTTCGATACCCGGCCGCTGACCTTCAGCTGGGGCCAGCTGTTCCGCGACAACCGCTATTCCGGCGCCGATCGCCAGACTGACGCCAACCAGCTCACGCTGGCCGTCTCCAGCCGCCTGATCCGCCAGTCCGATGGCAAGGAGAAGCTCACCGTCAACTTGGGCCAAATCCGCTATTTCGACGCTTCGCGCGTGACTGTACCTGGCGAAACCCAAGTCGAGCGCGGCAATTCGGCTTGGGTGGCCGACGCCAACTACGCGATCAACGATCGCTGGACGATCGGTGCCTCCTATCAGTGGGATCCGAAGTTCCGGCGCCAGGACCTGGCCAGCGTTCGCACCCAGTATCTGGTTGGCGACGACGGGGTGGTCAACTTCGGCTATCGCTATCGCCGCGGTCTGCTGGAACAGGCCGATCTGTCGTTCCTGTATCCGTTGACGCCGGCCTGGAGCCTGGTCGGCCGCTATTACTACTCGATCCAGGACCGGAAACTGCTCGAAGGCATCGCCGGCGTGCAGTGGGACAGCTGCTGCCTGGCGGTGCGCGTGGTCGGACGCCGTTACGTGCACAATCGTGCCGGCGAGCTCGACAACGCCTTGATGTTCGAGGTCGAACTCAAGGGCCTGGGCTCGGGCGGACAGGACACGAGGCGGGTTTTGCGCCGTGCTATTCTCGGCTACTACCGCGAGGATATCTCCCTCGTACCGCCGCCGGCCGTCCGCAGCGGCGACGTCGACAACTCCCCCGACCCGACACCATGAACAAACTGCTAGCCAGCCTCCTTGCCGTCGCCGCTGTTTTTGCAGCGCCGTCCCTTGTCCAACAGCTCCATGCCCAGCAACTGCAGCCGGTCGATCGCATCGCCGCGGTGGTCGACGAGGACGTGGTCCTGCAGAGCGAGCTCGATCGCGCCGAGCACAACATCCTCGCGCAGTACGCCACCCGCAAGGAGCAGCTGCCTCCGCGCGATGTGCTGCAGCGCCAGCTGCTCGAGCGCCTGGTCCTGGTGCGGCTGCAGGTCGCCCGCGCCGCCCAGACCGGGATCCGCGTGAGCGACGAGCAGATCGATGCCGCAATCGCCAACATCGCGCGGCAGAACAACATCAGCATCGATCAGATGCGCGCCCAACTCTCCGGCGAAGGACAGTCGTTCAATGACTTCCGCAATTCGATCCGCGATGAACTGACCATCCAGGCGCTGCGCCAGCGTTTCGCCCAGACCCGGATCAGCATCAGCGAAGCTGAGGTCGACGCCGCGCTCGCCGCGCAGGCCAGCGGCGGCCCCCAGTTCCACCTGGCACATCTGGTGATCGCCCTGCCCGAGGGCGCCACGCCGGAACAGATCGCCACCGCGCAAAAGAAAATTGAGGGCATCAAGTCGCTGATCGACAGCAGCCAGATGGACTTCGCCGCCGCGGCCGTACGCTATTCCGACAGCCCCAATGCGCTGGAGGGCGGTGACCTGGGCTGGCGCAGCCGGGACGAAGTGCCGGCCGCCTTTGCCCAGACCATCGGCACCATGAAGGTCGGCCAGATCATCGGCCCGACCCGCGGTCCCAGCGGCTTCCAACTGCTGAAGCTGGTCGAGACCCGCGATGCATCGCAGGCTGCGCCGCAGCTGGTGACCCAGTTCCAGGCACGCCACATCCTGGTGCGTAGCGGTGCCGGCGCCGACGATGCCGCGGCCAAGGCCAAGATCGACACCCTCGCTGCGCGTCTGGCCGGCGGCGCCGACTTCGCCACCGTCGCCAAGGAAAATTCCGACGACACCAACAGCGCACCCAAGGGCGGCGAGCTGGGCTGGTTCGCGCGGGATACCTACAGTCCCGAATTCGGCGCGCAGGTCGCGGCCTTGCAGGACGCCCAGGTCTCGGCGCCATTCCGCACCCAGGCCGGCTGGCATATCGTGCAACGCGAGGGCACGCGCCAGGCCAACGTCACCGACGCGACCCGCCGCGCCAACATCCGCGAGACCATTGGCCAGCGCAAGCTCGAGGAAGAGTGGGCCCGCTACCAGCGCGAGATGCGCGGTGAAGCCTACGTCGATATCCGCTCCGGCGCCGGGGCGAACACGCCGGCCGACTCCACCGCAGCACCGGCTGCCCCTGCGCCGACCGCCCCCACGCCAACTGTTCCCGCCACCGGCGGCTGAGATGTCGCGCCCGCGGCTGGCGCTGGTGCCGGGCGAGCCGGCTGGCGTCGGCCCCGAATTGTGCGTCCGCGCCGTGCAGCGCGCGTGGGACGCCGACCTGATCGTATTCGGCGACGGCCACACCCTGCAGCGCGCTGCCGCTGCGCTCGGTTTGGCGCTCGAGCTCACGTCCGCGGACGCGAAAAAATCCAGCGTCGGCGCACTCGCGCTGGTCGAGATTCCCAACCGCATCGCGCCCGCCTTCGGCATCCCCGATCCAGGCAACGCCACCAGCGTGATCGCGGCGCTGCAGACCGCTGCGGCGGCGTGCCTGCGCGGCGAGTTCGATGGCCTCGTCACCGGACCGGTGCACAAGGCCGCGATCAACGCCGGCGGCATCGCCTACACCGGCACCACCGAATTGTTGGCGACGCAGGCCGGTTGCGACGTGGTGATGATGCTCGCCAACGACATCACGCGTGTCGCGCTCGCGACCACCCACCTGCCGCTGCGCGCGGTCGCCGATGCGATCACCCGCGAGGGGCTGGAGCGCACGCTGCGCATCCTGCATGCGTCGCTGCGCAACGACTTCGGCATTGCCGCGCCGATCATCGCCGTGCTCGGCCTCAATCCGCATGCAGGCGAAGCCGGGCATCTGGGTCACGAGGAGATCGCGGTCATCGAGCCAACGCTGGCCGCGCTGCGTGACGAAGGCATGCAACTGATCGGTCCGCTGCCGGCTGACACCGCCTTCCTGCCCGACAGGCTCGCCGGTTTCGATGCGGTGCTGGCGATGTACCACGACCAAGGCCTGCCGGTGCTGAAGTACAGCGGCTTCGAGCGCGCGGTGAACCTGACCCTCGGCCTGCCCTACCCGCGGGTCGCGGTCGACCATGGCACCGCGCTCGATCTCGCCGGCACCGGTCGCGCCGATCCATCGAGCCTGTTCGCCGCGATCGAAACCTGCGCGCGACTGGCGCGCACGCGTCGATCCGCATGAGTCGGAGACACGACAGCTTGCCGCAGGACGCAGCCGGCTTTGCCGTCGGCGCCAAGAAGCACCTCGGCCAGAACTTCCTGCACGAGCGCAGCGTCATCGACAAGATCGTGCTGGCGGTGAACCCGCAGCCAGGCGAGCGCATCGTCGAGATCGGCCCAGGACAGGGCGCGCTGACGTTGCCACTGCTCGATCGCCATGGCGCGTTGACTGCGATCGAGTTCGACCGCGACCTGGTGCAACCGCTCGCCGCCGCCGCAAGCACGCATGGCGCGTTGACGCTGATTCCCGCCGACGTGCTGTCGGTCGACTTCACCGCGCTCGCCGCCGGCGGGCAGATCCGCCTGGTCGGCAACCTGCCATACAACCTGTCCTCGCCGATCCTGTTCCACGCGCTCGACCATGCCGTCGCGATCCGCGACATGCATTTCATGCTGCAGAAGGAAGTGGTCGAGCGCATGGCCGCCGCGCCCGGCAGCAAGGTCTACGGCCGCCTGACCGTGATGCTGCAGGCGTATTGCGCGGTTACGCCGTTGTTCACGGTGCCGCCGGGTGCGTTCCGGCCGGCGCCGAAGGTCGATTCGGCCGTGGTGCGACTGGTCCCGCGCGCGCCGGACAGCATCGGCATCATCGATCGTGCGCGGTTCGCACAAGTCGTTCGCGCCGCGTTCGGCCAGCGCCGCAAGACCCTGCGCAATGCGCTCAACGGCGTCGCCGACAGCGCCACCATCGAAGCCGCCGGGCTCCGCTCGGATGCCCGCGCTGAACAGCTTTCCGTCGACGATTTCGTGCGCCTGTCCAACCAGCCACCGACGTCGTAGTCCATGCGTTCACGCGACGCGCTTACACTGTCGGCATGAACGACAGCACCACCAGTGACAGCGGCACCAATGACAAGAGCGACTACATCTTCGATATCGACGTCGCCACGCGTTACCTCGATGAGCAGTCCGAGCCCGATCAGGACCGCTACGTGTTCGCCTACACCGTCCACATCCGCAACAACGGCAAGGTCCCCGCGCGCCTGCTCGGCCGCCACTGGGTGATCACCGACGCCAACGGCAAAGTGCAGGAAGTGACCGGCGAGGGCGTGGTCGGCGAACAACCGTGGCTGCGCCCGGGCGACGACTTCTGCTACACCTCCGGTGCGGTGCTGGAAACCCACCTGGGCACCATGCAGGGCAGCTACGAGATGCTGGCCGACGACGGCACCCGCTTCGACGCGCCGATCCCGGCGTTCACCCTGTCCGTGCCGCGCACGCTGCACTGAGCCGGCCATGGCTGTCTGGGCGATCGGCGACCTGCAGGGCTGTTACGCGCCGACGCAACGCCTGCTCGAACGCATCCGCTTCGACCCGGCAGTCGACCGGTTGTGGTTCTGCGGCGACCTGGTCAACCGCGGCGGCGAATCGCTGGAAACGCTGCGGCTGGTGCATTCGCTGCGCGCCAGCAGCGTCACCGTGCTCGGTAACCATGACCTGTCGCTGCTGGCGATCGGCGAGCGTCGCCCGGAGGAGCAGCGCAAGGTCAATCCGGACCTGCAACGCGTGCTGTTCGCCGAGGATCGCCACGTTTTGCTCGACTGGTTGCGCATGCAGCCACTGCTGCACGCCGACCGCGCCCTCGGCTGGATGATGGTGCACGCTGGCCTGGCGCCGAAGTGGACCACCACGCTGGCCGAAAAGCACGCCCGCGAAATCGAGCAGCGCCTGCACGGCGACGGTTTCCGCAAATTGCTGAAGAACATGTTCGGCGACCGCCCGGCATGGTCGCCGAAGCTCACTGGCAGCGAACGCGAGCGCGCCATCATCAACGTATTCACCCGCCTGCGCTATTGCACACCGGGCGGACGCATCGCGTTCGACGTCAAGGGTGCGCCCGGCACGCAGGCGCCCGGCCTGTATCCATGGTACGCAGTGCCGGGTCGCGCCGAACGCGACCTGAAGATCGTCTGCGGGCACTGGAGCACGCTGGGCCTGTTCATCGGCCATGGCGTGCATGCGATCGACACCGGCGCGGTCTGGGGCGGCAAGCTCACCGCATTGCAGCTCGACAGCGATGAACTGCGCCTCGTGCAGGTGCCCGGCCGTGATGTACCGGCGCCGCGCACGCCTCAAGCCCGCCGGCAGCCACCAAACACGTAATCGACAAACTCGAAAGCGAATGCATGCTTCGCGTCAGCGCAGTGCGCTTCGCGTGCGACCACCTCCCACGCGGCCGGATCAAAACGCGGGAAGAACGCTTCGGCATCGGTGACCACGGTATCGATCCAGGTCAGATGCATGCGCGTAGCCAGCGGCAGGGTCATGGCGAAAATCTCGCCACCGCCAATCACGCACAGCTCGTCAGCGTCATCCGTGTGCGCGGCCTGCAATGCGTCATCGAGCGATGCCACCACTTCCATTCCCGCAAACGGCACCTGCCCGCTACGCGTCAGCACAAGATTGCGTCGCCCCGGCAACGCTCGACCGAGCGATTCGGCGGTCTTGCGACCCATCAGCAACGGCTTGCCCAGCGTCAGCGCCTTGAAACGCTTGAGATCGGCCGGCAGGTGCCACGGCAGTGCATTGCCCTTGCCGATGGCGAAGTCGCGATCCAGTGCCGCGATCAAGTTCAGCTGGACCGTCACACCGCTACCGGCGCCTTGATCGCGGGCAACGGATCGTAATCTTCGATGGCGATGTCATCAAAGGTAAACGCGAACAGGTCGGTTACCCCGGGATTGAGCCGCAACTTCGGCAGTGCCCGCGGCTCACGGGTCAATTGTTCGCGCGCCTGCTGGTCATGGTTCGAATATAGATGCGCGTCGCCCAGCGTGTGCACGAAATCGCCGACGCCGAGCCCGCAGGCCTGCGCCACCATGTGCGTCAGCAGTGCGTAGCTGGCGATGTTGAACGGCACGCCGAGGAAGATGTCGCCGCTGCGCTGGTACAGCTGGCAACTCAGCTTGCCGTTGGCGACATAAAACTGGAACAGCGTGTGGCACGGCATCAGCGCCATCTGCGGCAGGTCGGCGACATTCCAGGCGCTGACGATCAGCCGGCGCGAATCCGGGTTGCGCTTGATTTCGTCGACCACCCACCTGATCTGGTCGATCTCGCTGCCGTCGCTGCCGGCCCAGCGCCGCCATTGCTTGCCGTACACCGGGCCGAGTTCGCCGTGTTCGTCGGCCCATTCGTCCCAGATGCTGACCTTGTTGTCCTTCAGGTAGGCGATGTTGGTCTCGCCGCGCAGGAGCCACAGCAGCTCGTGCACGATCGAGCGCAGGTGCAGCTTCTTGGTGGTGAGCAGCGGGAAACCCGCGTTGAGATCGAAGCGCATCTGCCAGCCGAACACCGACTTGGTGCCGGTGCCGGTACGGTCGGCCTTCTCGGCACCGTGTTCGAGGACGTGGCGCAGCAGGTCGAGGTATTGTTTCATGACAGGCGGGGGCGCATCAGTCGGCCAGCGCTGGCGGTTGCGGCTGCAGTGTCGGTGCATGTCGCGAACGCCACAGGCAGAACAGGCCGAAGGCGATCACCGGCAACTCCAGGAGCTGGCCCATGGTCAGCCAGCCGAAAGCCAGGTAACCGAGTTGCGCATCGGGCACGCGCACGAACTCGCTGGCGAAACGGAATACGCCGTAAAGCAGCGCGAACAAACCGGCTACCGCATAGCGCGGCCGTGGCTTGCGCGAGTACCACCACAACACCACGAACATCGCCAGCCCTTCCAGCAGCGCCTGGTACAGCGGCGACGGATGGCGGGCATAACGATCGAGCGCACCGCTGGCGAACTGCGTCTGCAGGTGCTCCTGGCTCCAGCCGGCCACTTCCGGCGCAGTCGGAAACACCACGCCCCAGTCGGCGTGGGTGAACTTGCCCCACAGCTCGCCGTTGATGTAATTGCCGAGGCGACCGAAACCCAGTCCCGGCGGCACCAGCGGCGCGATGAAATCGATCGTGTCGATGGCGTGCAGTCCGCGCCGGCGCGACCACAACCAGACCGCAACCGCCACGCCAAGCATCCCACCGTGGAAGCTCATCCCGCCTTCCCAGACCTTGAACACCTGCAGCGGATGCTGGAGATAGGTGCCCAGGTCGTAGAACAGGATGTAGCCCAGGCGTCCGCCGAGCACCACGCCGAGCATCCCGTAGAACATCAGGTCGCCGAAGCCGTTCTCGTCGACACCCGGCAGGCGCCCGGCGCGGATGCGGCTGCGGCCGAGAAACCAGGCCAGCGCGAACCCGAGCAGGTACATCACGCCGTACCAGTGGACTTGCAGTGGGCCGAGCCGCAATGCGATCGGATCGATCTGGTGCAGGAAGATCATGTGCAGTGACGGTCCGGTTGCAACGGCGGAACCGCTATTCTGCCGCGCTGCGAAGGAACGTGCTTGCCTCTGTCCTCCAACGCGCCGCCGCGCGCCGGGAAATCCGCTTGCTGGCGGCGTCCCATCTATCGCCTGATCAAATTCAGGCGGGCGATGAACCGTCCGACAAGCTCAAAGCAGCCGCGGCAGGTCCGGCAACTCGTTGTCGTCGTGATCGCCCGGCGTGCGCGGGAAATGCCCGGCCAGCAGGTCGGAGGTCGCGGCCACGCCGGCGACCACCGCGGCCTCGGTTTCCCCGGCGCGCAGGCGCTCCTCCATCAACTGGCAGACGCCACGCCACTGCTCTGCGCTGACCAGCGCATCGAGGCCGCGGTCGGCGACGATTTCGATGCGATGGTCGGCCAGCAGCAGGTATACGAGCACACCGTTGTTGGCGTGCGTGTCCCACACCCGCAGTTGCGCGAACGCCTCGAGCGCGCGGTCGCGCGCCTGCGCGCCAGCGATCACCGCGCGCGGGTGCAGGCCCGGCTCGACCGCGAAGCAGACTTCGCCGCGATGGCGCAGCTCGCCGGCGGCGATCGCCGCGGCGATGTGCTGCAACGTTTGCGCCGGGAACAGGCGCTTCGCCGATGGCGCGAACAGGTGCCTGAGCATGCGCTGGAGAAGCATTACCAGCTCCCCGAGGCGCCACCGCCTCCGCTCATGCCACCGCCGCCGGACCAGCCACCGCCGCCGCCCATGCCGCCACCCCAGCCGCCACCACCGAAACCGCCCCAGCCACCATCGCGCGCGAAGCGGCCGGCGGGCCTGCTGACCAGACCAAGGAAGAATCCGATCGCAGCGCCGATACCGCCGACCAGCAGCAACGACGAGATCAGCCAGGCGACGCCACCGGCAGCGCCGGCACCCAATACACCGCGCAGCAGCGACGGTGCGCGGCCGAAGATGCCGCGCGCGACCTGGGCAACGATGAATGCGGCGAACACTGCGAACAGCCAGTCACCGCCGCCATTGCCGTGCGGTCGGTTGTCGGCCATGGGCGCCGGCAGCGGTTCGCCGTCGATCAGCTTGACCAGCGCCGCGGTCGCATCGGTAATGCCGCCGGCATAATCGTCGGCGCGGAATTTGGGTACCAGGTATTCCTGGATCACGCGCGCGGAAGTCGCATCCGGGATTGGTCCTTCGAGTCCGTAGCCGACCTCGATGCGCACGCGTCGGTCGTCCTTGGCAACCACCAGCAGCACGCCGTCATCGACGCCCTTGCGGCCAAGCTTCCATTGCTCGAACGCGCGCACCGCGTACTGCGCGATGTCCTCGGGCTGCGTGGTCGGCACCATCAACACCTGCAGCTGACTGCCCTTGCGCTGCTGCAGTGCCAGCGCCTGCGCCGCGAGCGCCTGTTTCGTCGCGGCGTCGAGCGTGCCGGTGGTATCGACCACCGGCGCATCGAGCGCGGGGATCGGCGCCAGCTGCTGCGCCTGCGCGAATGCACAGGCCAGCAGCAACACCAGCAAGGTGAGGATGCGTTGGAACATCAGCAGCTGATCAGCAACGGCCGGCCAGCGACCGATCCGTCATCATCAGCCGCCCGCAGGCGCGGGTTCCTGTTGCGTTGTCGGTTGCGGTGCTTGCGTGGACCGGCCGAAGTCTACCGTCGGCGGCTGCTGGATCTGCTG
>DASZZT010000048.1:0-55215 GCA_035543275.1 Luteimonas sp.
GTGGATCTTGTTCTTCGGCAGCTTGTCCAGCATCGCCTTCGGCAGCACCGGGCGCAGCACGTGCTCGTACACGCCTTCAACCAGATCCTTGTGCTTGATGCCCGGGTCGTGTTGCGTGGACAGCACCACCGCGTCGAGGCCGATCACGTTGTGTGCGTTGTCGTAGCGCAGCGTGACTTGCGACTTCGCGTCCGGGCGCAGCCACTTGAGCTTGCCGCTCTTGCGCACCTTGGCCTGCTGCTCGACCAGGCGGTGCGAGTAGTAAATCGGCGCCGGCATGAACTCGGGCGCCTCGTTGCAGGCATAGCCGAACATCAGGCCCTGATCCCCGGCGCCTTGCTCTTCCGGCTTCTTCTGCTTCTTGGCGGAGCCATCGACGCCCGCGGCGATGTCCGGCGACTGCTTGCCGATCAGGTTCAGCACGCCGCAGGTGGCGCCGTCGAAACCAACCTCGGAACTGTCGTAGCCGATGTCCACGATCACCTTGCGGGTCAGCGCCTCCAGGTCGATCCACGCGCTGGTGGTGACCTCGCCGGCGACGATCGCCACACCGGTCTTGACCATGGTTTCGCAGGCCACGCGCGCGCGCTTGTCCTGGGTCAGGATCGCGTCGAGCACGGCATCGGAAATCTGGTCGGCGACCTTGTCCGGATGGCCTTCGGAGACGGATTCGGAGGTGAACAGGTAGCTGGACATCGGGCGATATATCCCTTGATGCGGATGAAAGGATGGCCGGGCATGATACACGTCCGGCCGCGCCGGCGCATTGTGCCCGTGGATGGATTGCGCGGGGGTTAAGGACGCTGCAGCGGCTTGGCAGAGTCTGCGGTGGATTACAGCCGCGCGGAGAATTCAGGCCGCGACCGCCAGCTCCGGCGCCACGCCGGCGACCAGCGCATCGAAATAGTCGCGGGTCAGGCGCAGTTGCGCTCCGGCGCTTTCTGCGCGGTTGACCACGGCGCGAAAGGCCGTGTTCTCGGGACGATCCTTCGCATACCAGCCCAGGTGCTTGCGGGCGATGCGCACGCCGGCGGGCTCGCCGTAGAAAGTGTGCAGGTGTTCGAGGTGGCCGAGCAGGATGTCGCGCACTTCGGGCAATGTCGGTTCCGGCAGCACGGTGCCGGTGGCGAGGTAATGCGCGATCCCGCGGAAGATCCACGGCCGGCCCTGCGCCGCGCGGCCGATCATCACTGCATCGCAACCGGTGTGTCGCAGCACGAAAGCCGCGCGCTGCGGCGAATCGATGTCGCCGCTGGCGATCACCGGGATCGACAGCTGCGTCTTGATCGCGGCGATCGTGTCGTATTCGGCGTGACCGTTGTATTGCTGGTCGCGGGTGCGGCCGTGCACGGCGAGCGCGGCAATGCCCGAGTCCTGCGCGATGCGCGCGATTGCCAGGGCGTTGCGGTGCTGCGCATCCCAGCCGGTGCGGATTTTCAGAGTCACCGGCACCTCGACCGCGCGCACCACCGCGTCGAGGATGCGGGCGACCAGGTTTTCGTCGCGCATCAATGCCGACCCGGCCCAGGCGCTGCAGACCTTCTTCGCCGGGCAGCCCATGTTGATGTCGATCAGTTGCGCGCCATGATCGACGTTGTAACGCGCGGCCTCGGCCATGATCGCGGGCACGGTGCCGGCGATCTGCACGCTGACCGGATCCGGCTCGCCGCCGTGGTCCATCCGCCGCAGCGATTTTTCGGTGCGCCAGAAGCGCGGATCCGACGTGGTCATCTCCGATACCGCCAGGCCCGCGCCAAGGCGCTTGCACAGCTGCCGGAACGGCTTGTCGGTGACCCCCGCCATCGGTGCCAGGATCACGTTCGGAGCGATGGCGACGGAGCCGATCTGCATGCCGACATTCTAGCGGCGCGGCTCGCCGGTTCCTGTGGCAGTCAGTACAAGCCAGGTGCGGCGCGAATCGGCGAATGCGAGCTGCTCATACCTCGCGCGCGATCACGCGATTGCAGCCGTCGCGCTTGGCCTGCCGCAGACGGCGATCCGCACTGCCAAGCAGGGCCGACAGGTCGGCGCCGTCCTGCGGCCACGCCGCCAGCCCGGCACTGATGGTGATGCGTTGCGGGTCGGCGCCGCGTCCGGGGAGGAACGGGCTTTCGGCGATTGCGCGCCGGACCCGGTCGATGCGCTCCCAGGCGCTGCCGATCGGGCAATGCAGCAGCAGCACGAATTCTTCGCCGCCCAGCCGGATCAGGCGGTCACGCTCGCCCAGCGATGCGTCGAGTGCGGCAGCGATCTGGCGGATCGCGCGATCGCCATCGTGATGCCCGATTTCGTCATTGACGCGCTTGAAGCGGTCGATATCGAGCAGCGCCAGCGTCAGCGATCCGCTCTCGCTGCGCACCTGCTCGAAGATCCGCGGCATCCGCTGCAGCAGCCACATGCGGTTGGGCAGGCCAGTGAGGCCATCGCGCCCCGACAGTTCCACCAGCCGCTGCATGCGATAAACAATCGTGACCGTGAGCAGGCTCATCATCAGCAGCAGGATCAGGCGTTCGACCTGGCTTGCAACGGACGCGGTGCCATAGTCCACCGACACCAGCTGATCCGGGCTGCCGGCCGAGGCGAGCACCGCCCACACCAGCAGTGCGTACTGCACGATCGCCAGGCTGCCGACGTACAGCGTCAGCCGGCCGTCGTTGCGCAGCGCGGTCATCGCGATGCCGATCAGGTAGAAGCACCAGACCACCATGCTGTTGACCGCCGCCACCCGATCGCCCAGCGCCAGCAGCAACAGCACGCCGGTGGTGGTGGTGATGTCGTAGGTGCCGGTGGCATACGGCAGCCAGCCACGGCGCTTGCCGCCACGCGCCAGCGCCAGCCAGAGCTGCGCCATGACATTGACGAAGACCGCCGCGGCCAGCCCGATGAGGGTTTCGCTGACCTTGGCGCCAGCCGCCGCGTTCGCCAGAGGCAGCAGCAGGATCAGCGCCGACAACAACGCGCGCAATCGCGCGACCAGCAGTTCGCCGCCGGCGCCGATCTCGAGCATGATCTCGTCCGGCCGCGCGAACAGCGTGGCCGCCAGTTCGCGGAACCATTGCATCGATCTGCGCACGTGTTGCCTCCGCGCCTCGGAAGTACTTGCTAACGATATTACGGAACGCGCCGCAGCGCGCTGGGGAACTCGCATGCGACGGCGTCTTGCCTCAGACCACCCCACTCAGCGCCCACAAACCCAGCACCAAAAACACCAGTGCCGCGACGATCCGCGCCGCCCGCAACGGCAGCCGCGAAGCGAAGCGGCTGCCCAGCACCACCACCGGCACGTTCGCCAGCAACATGCCAACCGTGGTGCCGGCCACCACCTGCCACAGCGGCGAATACTTGGCCGCCAGCAGCACCGTCGCGACCTGGGTCTTGTCGCCCATCTCGGCGAGGAAGAACGCGATGATGGTGGCGACGAGAGCCTGTCTGGAGCTTGCACTGCGTGCCGGCAGCTGGCTGCCGTCGTCGTCGAGCGTGTCCGGCTTCAGCGTCCACAGCGCGATCGCGATGAAACTGCCGGCGACGAGCCAGCGCAACAGCTGCGGCGTCAGCCACTGCGCGGCCATCGCCCCGAGCCAGCCGGCGAGTGCGTGGTTGAGGAGCGTGGCAACCAGGATGCCGGCCACGATCGGCCACGGCTTGCGGAAACGCGCCGCCAGCAGCAGCGCGAGCAGTTGCGTCTTGTCGCCGATCTCGGCGAGCGCGACCGTGCCGGCCGAGATCAGCGCAGTTGATAGCGGGAAAGCATCCATCTCAAACTCCGGGGCCAGGCGATCGGTGGACACGAAAGCAAACGCCACGCCGCCCGGCCCGGGTGCGCAGCGCCTGCCTTCGGTCTCGCCCTGCGTCGTCGCTCGACGACCGCCTCGCGCGCCATGGCCTGCCGGCCAAGTGTGTTGACGCGCGTCCCCGCGGGATGCCTCTGACAGCGCGCCGCGGGTGGGCTACTCCCCGGAGGAGGAAGTGCGGACATTGTAGCCGCGGCGTAGTCGGGCTGCCCGTTACACTCGATCCCAGTAAACCATCGGAACACCGCCATGCAATACCGTCGCCTCGGTTCCTCTGGCCTGCAACTGTCGGCGCTGTCGTTTGGCGCCTGGGTCACGTTTGGCACGCAGGTCGGTCGCGGCGCGGCGCGCGAGTTGATCGCGACGGCCTGGGACCACGGCATCAACTTCTTCGACAACGCCGAGACCTATGCCAACGGCGAAGCGGAAAACGTGATGGGCGATGCGATCGCCGACCTGCGCCTGCCGCGCGACGGTTTCTGCGTGTCGAGCAAAGTGTTCTTCGGTTCGGCGAAAAACCCGGGGCCGACGCAGAAGGGCCTGTCGCGCAAGCACGTCGTCGATGCCTGCCACGATGCGCTCAAGCGCCTTCGCGTGGATTACCTGGACCTGTATTTCTGCCATCGCCCGGATCCGGACACGCCGATCGAGGAAACGGTGCGGGCGATGGATGGGCTGATCCACCAGGGAAAGGTGCTGTACTGGGGAACGTCGGAATGGTCGGCGCAGCAGATCCGTGAGGCGCACAAGATCGCGCGCCTGCGCCACCTGCAGCCGCCGACGATGGAGCAGCCGCAATACAACCTGCTGCACCGCGAACGGGTCGAACTCGAATACGCGCCGCTGTACGCCGAGTTTGGCATGGGCACCACGATCTGGTCGCCGCTGGCCTCGGGCCTGCTCACCGGCAAGTACAACCACGGCGTGCCGGCGGATTCGCGCCTCGCGCAGCCGGGCTACGACTGGCTCAAGCGCGGGGTGCTCGGCGATGACGCGTCGCGCCGGGTCGAACGCGCGCGCAAGTTCAGCGCGCTGGCGCAGGAACTGGGCGTCGCACCGGCGCCGCTGGCGATTGCCTGGTGCCTGCGCAATCCGCATGTGTCGACGGTCATGCTCGGGGCGACGCGCAGCGAGCAGTTGCTGCAGAACCTGGAAGCGCTCGAGTTGACCGAGCGCTTCGACGAGAGCGTCTGGCAGCGGCTGGAAGCAGCCACCGCTTGAGCCGTCCGTGCCGCGTGCCGCGCGCCTATACTCGCCATATCCACACGGGAGTCACCGCAATGTTCAGTGGTTCGCTGCTCGCCATGGTCCTGCTCGTCGCAGGCATCGTCATCCTGTTCAAGGCCGTGCGCATGGTGCCGCAGGGTTACCAATGGACCGTC
Source organism: Luteimonas sp. (assembly GCA_035543275.1). Classification (GTDB taxonomy): domain Bacteria; phylum Pseudomonadota; class Gammaproteobacteria; order Xanthomonadales; family Xanthomonadaceae; genus Cognatiluteimonas. The sequence continues at coordinate 5,174 of DASZZT010000048.1, forward strand.
GAGGCCTTCGGAAAATACACGCACACCCTGACGCCGGGGCTGCATTTCCTGGTCCCGATCTACCAAGGCGTCGGCCGCAAGATCAACATGATGGAGCAGGTGCTGGAGGTGCCGAGCCAGGACGTGATCACCAAGGATAACGCGGTGGTCAAGGTCGACGGCATCGTCTTCTTCCAGGTGCTCGATGCCGCCAAGGCCGCCTACGAGGTCGCGCAGCTGGAGATCGCCACGCTCAACCTGGTGATGACCAACATCCGTACCGCGATCGGTTCGATGGACCTCGACGAGTCGCTGTCCAAGCGCGACGAGATCAACACCAAGGTGCTGGTCGCGGTCGACCAGGCGACGCATCCCTGGGGCATCAAGGTCAACCGCATCGAGCTCAAGGACATCGCGCCGCCGCGCGATCTGATCGAATCGATGGCGCGGCAGATGAAGGCCGAGCGCGAGAAGCGCGCCAACATCCTCGAGGCGGAGGGATTCCGGCAGTCGGCGATCCTCAAGGCCGAGGGCGAGAAGCAATCGGTGATCCTCGAGGCCGAGGGCAACAAGGAGGCCGCATTCCGCCAGGCCGAGGCGCGCGAGCGCCTGGCGGCCGCCGAGGCCAAGGCGACGCAACTGGTATCCGATGCGATCTCCAGCGGCAACGTGCAGGCGATCAACTACTTCGTCGCGCAGAAATACATCGAGGCGTTCAAGGCGCTGGCCGAGGCCCCGAACCAGAAGTTCGTGCTGATGCCGATGGAAGCCAGTGGCGTGCTCGGCTCGCTCGGCGGCATCGCCGAATTGGCCCGGGAAGCGCTCGCCAATCCGCCCGTGGCACGCATCGCCGCGCCGGCGACGCCGCGCGCTGGAGCCTGAGCCATGCGTTGGGACGTCTTCACCTGGGCCGCGGTCGCGCTGCTGCTGTTCGCCGCCGAAGCGCTGGCGCCGGGCGCGTTCATGCTGTGGCTCGGCTTCGCCGCGGTGGTGGTATTCGTCGCGGTGCTGTTGCTGCCGGGGATGATTCCGCTGCTGGCGCAGGTCGCAGCCTTCATCGTGCTCAGCTTCGTCTCGATCCAGCTGTACCGGAAATGGTTCCGTGGCCACGAGCGCCAGAGCGACCAGCCGGCGTTGAACCGCCGCACTGCCGCCTTGGTCGGTCGCGTGGTGCCGCTGCAGCGCGCGATCGTCGATGGTCGCGGCCGGGTGCAGATTGCCGATGCCTATTGGGACGTAAGCGGCCCCGAATTGCCGGCGGGCACAACGGTGCGCATCGTCGCCGCCGACGCCATGACACTGCGGGTCGAAGCGGCGATTTAGGTCGCTGGCGTTCCCTTGGACGCCTCGTGAATGTCGCAAGCGGATGCCCAAGCGCGCGGCGGCGCGCCAAACGAAATCAGCAAGCGAATTTTCCTGCGGCGCGGGATAATGCCGGGTTGCTGCTTTTGCCCAATATTTCCCCGACACACTCTCCAAGGCCGGCCATGACCCAGAAGACCATCCTCAACGACAGCCATCGCGCGCTCGGCGCCAAGATGGTCGACTTCGGCGGCTGGGACATGCCGCTGCACTACGGATCGCAGGTCGAGGAGCACCACCTGGTGCGGCGCGACGCCGGCATGTTCGACGTCTCGCACATGACCGTGGTCGATCTCAAGGGCGCCCGCGTGCGCGAGTTCCTGCGCCAGCTGGTCGCCAACTCGGTCGACAAGCTCAAGGTCTCCGGCAAGGCGCTGTACACCACCATGCTCAATGCGCAGGGTGGCGTGATCGACGACCTCATCATCTATTACATGAGCGAGGAATTCTTCCGCCTCGTCGTCAACGCCGCCACCCGCGACAGGGACCTGGCGTGGATCAGCGCGCAGGCGCAGCCGTTCGGCGTCAGCGTCACCGAGCGCAGCGACTTCGGCATGATCGCGGTGCAGGGCCCGACCGCGCGCGAACGCGTGCTCGGCCTGCTCACCGACGATGGCGCGAAGACGGCCGGCAAGCTCGGCAAGTTCGCCGCCGCCGAGGTCGTCGCCAGGGACGGCACGCCGCTGTTCGTCGCCCGCACCGGTTACACCGGCGAGGATGGTTTCGAGATCGTGGTGCCGGAAGACAAGGCGGTCGCGCTGTGGGATGCGTTGCTGGCTGCCGGTGTGAAGCCGGCCGGCCTCGGCGCGCGCGATACATTGCGACTGGAGGCCGGCATGAACCTCTACGGCCAGGACATGGACGAGACGGTGACCCCTTATGAGGCAGGCCTCGCGTGGACGATCGCGCTCGACGAAGGCCGCGCCTTCACCGGCCGCAGCGTGCTCGAAGCGCAGAAGGCGAAAGGCATTCCGCGCCAGCTGATCGGCCTGGTGATGGACGACAAGGGCGTGCTGCGCCACGGCCAGACCGTGCTGACCGCGAACGGCGAGGGCGAGATCCTCTCAGGCACGTTCTCGCCGACGCTGGGCAAGGCAATCGCGTTCGCGCGCGTGCCGGCCGGTGAGCCAGGACAGGTGCGCGTCGACATCCGCGGCAAGCAAGTGCCGGTGCGCGTGGTCAGGTTCCCGTTCGTGCGCGAAGGCAAGGTGCAGGAAGGCATTTGAGCCACCACGCCTGCGCTTCGCTAAACTACCCGTCCCCTCAACTTCGCACGACGTAATCCGGAGCCAACGATGAGCGAGATTCCCGGCGACCTGAAGTTCCTGAAGTCCCACGAATGGGCCCGCGTCGAAGACGACGGCAAGGTCACCATCGGCATCTCCGACCATGCCCAGGGGCTGCTCGGCGACCTGGTCTATGTCGAGTTGCCGAGCGTCGGCGACCGCGTCGAGGCCGGAAACGCCTGCGCGGTGGTCGAGTCGGTCAAGGCCGCCTCCGACGTGTACAGCCCGATCACCGGCAAGGTGGTGCAGGTCAACGCCGCGTTGTCCGACAAGCCCGAGACGATCAACGAAGATGCCTACGGCGAAGGCTGGATCTTCGTGCTCGAGGCCGAGGAACCGGAGCAGCTCAACGAACTGCTCGACCCGGATGCCTACGCCGAACTGCTCGAAGACGACGATCACTGAGCATCGCCGCAACCTCTTTGCCGCCGGCCGCCACGCGCGGCCGGCGCGCTTTCTGAAGTTCCGCATCTGAGCTGCCGAGACCGCCATGCCCTTCATCCCCCACACCGAAGCCGATGTCCGCAGCATGCTCGCCGCGATCGGCACGCCCGACATCGAGACGCTGTTCGACGAGATTCCCGCCGGGTTGAAGGTGCAGTCACTGGCGAAAGTGCCGGAAGGTCTGTCGGAGATGGACACCGTGCGGCTGATGCGCGAGCGCGCCAGGCAGGACGAGGTGGTGCTGAACTTCGCCGGCGCCGGCGCCTACGAGCACCACATCCCGGCGGCGATCTGGCAGATCGTCGGCCGTGGCGAGTTCTACTCGGCCTACACGCCATACCAGGCCGAGGCCAGCCAGGGCACGCTGCAGCTGATCTACGAATACCAGACGATGGTGACGCGCCTGACCGGCATGGACATCAGCAATGCTTCGATGTACGACGGCGCCACCGCCGTTGCCGAGGCGGTGCTGATGGCCGAGCGCAGTGCGAAGAAGGGCGTGCGCCGCGTGCTGGTGCCCGAGTCGCTGCATCCGGCCTACCGCAAGACGATGGAAGCGATCCTGTCGCTGCAGAAGATCGAGATCGTGACCCTGCCGTGTCTGGAGGGCGCGCTCGATCCGGCCGCAGTGAGCGATGCCGACGGGGAGTTCACCGCGCTGGTAGTGCCGCAGCCGAACTTCTTCGGCGTGCTCGAGGACGTCGACGCGCTGACCGACGCCGCCCACGCACGCGGCGCGCTGGTGATCGCGGTAGTCAACCCGATGTCGCTGGCGTTGCTGAAGGCGCCGGGTTCGTGGGGCGGCGGCTCTGGACAAACGCGTGGCGCCGACATCACCTGCGGCGAAGGCCAGCCGCTCGGCGTGCCGTTGTCCTCTGGCGGCCCGTACTTCGGTTTCCTCGCCTGCAAGCAGGCGCTGGTGCGCAACATGCCGGGTCGCATCGTCGGTCGCACCACCGATCTCGACGGCAAGGGCGGTTTTGTCCTCACCCTGCAGGCGCGCGAGCAGCACATCCGCCGGGCGAAGGCGACTTCCAACATCTGCACCAACCAGGGCCTGCTGGTCACTGCGGCGACCATCTACATGGCGCTGCTGGGCCCGGACGGACTGCGCAAGGTTGCCGCCAACTCGGCCGCCAACCTGCGCGCGCTGCGCGAGAAGCTGCTGCAGATTCCGGGCGTCGAACCGCTGTTCGCAGGTCGCGCGCACTTCCACGAGCTCGCGCTGAAGCTGCCGAAACCGGCGACGGAAGTGATCGAGGCACTCGCTGCGCAGCGCATCGTCGCCGGCGTCGCGCTCGGCGAGGAGTACCCGCAGCACGGTGATGCATTGCTGGTCTGCACCACCGAGACCAAGACCGACGCTGACCTCGACGCCTTCGCCGATGCGCTTGCCGCGGCATTGAAGTAGGTCCTCAGATTCCGTCGGCACATCGTTGGCGGCGTGCGCCGGGACCGACAAACGAAAGCCCGCGCCGGCAACTGCGCGGGCTTTTTCTTTCCATTTGCGTGTCGGCGCAGGCCGAGTGCAGAGGGATATTTCTTGCGCAGTTTTGCGCAAATGAGCTTGTGCGGCGCGCAAACGACACCGCCGCCGGAAAAAATTTTCGGGGAGCGTACATGTCCGAATTGTCGGTTTGCGCGGTCTGGTTCGCACGCACCGCGCGCCACGCGCGTTGCGCATGCGTACGCATGCGATAAGCAAAGAGTGCATAAAACACCGGCGTTTTTGCGTAATGTCAAAAATCCACGCGCACGTCGTGCGTGTCGATCGATCATTCACCGCGTGCATTTGCCCCGCCAGCGGGAAACTCCGCTGGCGCAGGACGGAAGAAAATTGCACCAGGTTGTTGACAGCGGGAAAAACCGTGATTAGGTTTCGCCCAGCAGACACATCCTGCAGAAGCGAGTGAGACCAACAACCACGACAACGCGCAGCACAACGAAGCCCTCCGCCCGGACAGTCTCAACGGTGGACGCGGGCATCGTCTCCCCCGCGAAAACGCAATCCCATTCCGAATCCGAAACCCGCAGCGCCCGACGCCGCGGGTTTTTTGTTGCCGCGAGCGAGCGCTCGCGGCATTCCGAATCCGTTCCGGCGCGCCGTGCGCGTCGGCGGTTTGTCGCGGGTCCGATACCCGCGATGCTGTTTTGCACTGGGCTGTAGCACCCGAAAGTCAACTGACGAGGAGCCATCACATGGCCATGAAGAAAGCTGCGAAGAAGTCCGCCAAGAAACCGGCGAAGAAGGCCGCCAAGAAATCGGCGAAGAAGGCCGTGCGCAAGGTCGCCAAGAAGGCGGCGAAGAAGGTCGCCAAGCGCAAGCCAGCCAAGAAGGCCGCGAAGAAGGCCGCCAAGCGCAAGCCAGCCAAGAAGGCCGCGAAGAAGGTTGCCAAGCGCAAGCCGGCCAAGAAGGCCGCGAAGCGCAAGCCAGCCAAGAAGACTGCGAAGAAGGCTGCAAAGCGTAAGCCAGCAAAGAAGGCCAAGAAGGCCGCCAAGCGCAAGCCTGCCAAGAAGACTGCCAAGAAGGCGGTGAAGAAGGCTGCGAAGAAGACCGCCAGGAAGGTGGCCAAGAAGAAGCCAGCGAAGAAGGCCGCGAAGAAGGCCAAGCGTCCGGCGAAGCGCGCTCCGATGGCGATGCCATCTGCTCCCGCGCCAATGATGTAAGCAGTACCCGGTTAGTCGTAATCCAGGCTCCCTCTCCGCACGCCCAGGCGGGGAGGGAGTTTTTTATTGTCCGCGGGCTGGATCAGCCGCGAGCCTGGTCGCCATCGAGTCACGACGCGCGCCGGGGGCGCGCAAGCGCTTACTGCGGCATCGCCTCGGCAGTGGAGGCATCGACACCGGCCGACGGCTGCGGACGGTTCGCGTACAAGGTCTCGTTCTCGGTATCGGCGTCGAGCCAGTGCCCCGGCGACAGGCCGATGGCGCGATCCAGGATAGTCGGCAGCAAGCCGCTCGGCAGCGCACTCTCGCTGTTCCACAGGATCACGATGCCGAGGTCGCGTTCCGGCACCATCGCCACCACGCCGCGATAGCCTTGCACCGCGCCGCCATGGAATACGACGCGATGGCCGGCATAGTCGTAGATGCGCCAGCCGATGCCGTAGCCGGCGGCATTCAGGCGTTCGCGCCGCCATGAGGAGCCGCGCAGTTCGCTCGGTGTCGCGATCACCGGCGCATGCAATGTCGCCAGCAGCGATGCCGGCAACACGTCCGGGCGATGTCCGGTCTGCGCGATCAGCCATTGCGCCATGTCACTGATGCTGGCGTTGACGCCGGCCGCGGGCGCAACCTGGTAATAGCTTGGCTTGGGCATCAGCGACACCCAGCCATTGCCGCCGCGCACGTGCGGCCTGGCCCAACGCGGGCTGGACTCGATGCCTTCCAGGCCGTAGCTGGCGTCGTTCATGCCCAGCGGCTTGAAGATGCGATGCGCCACCGCGTCGGCGTAGAACTTGCCGGTGGCGGCGAACACGATGTCGCCGATCATGCTGAAGGCGATGTTCTGGTAGGCGTAGCACTCGCCGGGACGGCAGGCCATCGGCGCGTACGCGAGCTTCTGCACCAGGCTGTGGTAGTCGACGTTGGCCTCGAGGTCGCGGTCGTAGGTGTTGTGGGTCAGACCGACGCGATGGCTGAGCACGTCGGCCACGGTCACCTGTTGCGCGGCGCCGGGCTGGGACAACTGCATTGTCGGCATGAAGTCGGTGAGCTTGCTGTCCCAGCGCAGCGCGCCTTCGGACACCAGCATGCCGGTGACGGTGCCGGCGAAGGCCTTCGACAGCGACGCCAGCCGGAACACGGTGTGCGCGTCGACCGGTTCCGCGGCGCGGACATCGGTGATGCCGTAGCCACGCGCGCTGAGGATGCGTCCGTCCTGCACGATCGCCATCGCCAAGCCGGGCACGCGTTGGCCCGCGACCAGCGCCTGCGCCATCGCCTCGAACTGATGCACGTCGAAGCCCGAGGCCAGCGGCATCACCTGCCGTGGCGGCGGGGCGTAGGCGATTTGCTGTATGGAACCGGGCTGGGTCGCGACCGGTTGCGCGATGGCGCGTGGCAGCGCCGCGGGAGTCGTCACCGTCGCCACCGATGCGGCCGCTTGCGAGTTCCAGTGCAAAGGCGTCTGCGCGGTGGAACCCAGCGCCAGTGGCAGCAGCAGGGCGAGCGTGCCGATACGCCAGGTCCGATGCTGCGAGTCAGACCGATTTGCGCCGTCTTTCATCGGGCGTGCCCCCTGCGTATGCTGCTGTTGCAGACCGATCATAGCGGCTGTTCCGGACTTTGCATGAACGGGCCTTCAAATAAACAAGGGGAGCTTCCATGGCCACACTATTGATCCTGCTCGCAATCGTCGCCGTGCTGGCGTTCTGGGCAGTCGGCATCTTCAACGGGCTGGTCACCGCCCGCAACGCCTTCAAGAACGCCTTCGCCCAGATCGACGTGCAGCTGCAGCGCCGCTTCGACCTGATCCCGAACCTGGTCGAGACCGCCAAGGGCTACCTCCAGCACGAGCGCGGCACCCTGGAAGCGGTGACCGCCGCCCGAACCGCGGCGCAGGCCGGCTTGTCGGCGGCCAAGGCCAGCCCGGGCGACCCGGCGGCGATGGCCGAACTTGCGAACTCGCACGGCGCCTTGAACGGGGCGCTCGGCCGGCTGATGGTGGTGGTCGAGGCCTACCCGGACCTCAAGGCCAACCAGAACATGATGCAGCTGACCGAGGAGCTCACCTCGACCGAGAACAAGGTCGCGTTCGCGCGCCAGGCCTTCAACGACTCGGTGATGGCCTACAACAACCGGCGCGAGGTGTTCCCCTCGAGCGTCGTTGCCGGCATGTTCCAGTTCGCCCCGGCGGCGCTGCTGGAGATCGCGGCCGACAAGGCGGAGGTGCGTGAAGCGCCGAAGGTGCAGTTCTAACAAGTTGATACCCGGAAACCGCTCACCCTGAGCCTGTCGAAGGGCGGCCCTTCGACAGGCTTAGGGCCAAAGCGTGCTTCGACAAGCTCAGCATGAGCGGGTTATTGAACGAAGGAAGCGGGCCATGAACTTCTTCGAACACCAGGCTGCAGCGCAGCGCGCTTCCACGCGCTTGATCGTGCTGTTCGCATTGGCGGTGATCGGGATCGTGATCGCGGTTGATTTCGCCGCGTACATCGCCTTCGGCGGCTTGCGCAGCGATTCGGGCGGGGCCGGCGCGCTGCTGGTCTTCACCAGCCTGCTCACGCTGGCGATCATCGGCCTGGGCTCGCTGTATCGCATCGCCTCGTTGCGCGGCGGCGGCGAGCCGGTGGCGCTGCAGCTCGGCGGCGTGCCGGTGCCCGAGGACACCACCGACTTCAACCTGCGCCGGTTGCGCAATGTGGTCGAGGAGATCGCGATCGCCTCCGGCGTGCCGGTGCCGAAGATCTACGTGCTCGAGCACGAGGCCGCGATCAACGCCTTTGCCGCCGGCTATTCGCCGTCCGACGCGGTGGTCGCTGTCACCCGCGGCGCGCTCGACCGGCTCAATCGCGACGAACTGCAGGGCGTCATCGCGCACGAGTTCAGCCACATCCTCAACGGCGACATGCGCCTGAACATCCGCCTGATCGGCGTGCTGTTCGGCATCCTCATGCTCGGCATCATTGGCCGCAAGGTGCTGCAGTTTGGCCCGCGCGGGCGCGACAGCAAGGGTGCCGGCGCGATCCTCGTCGTGGCGCTGATCGCGTTGGTGGTCGGCTACATCGGCCTGTTCTTCGGCCGCATGATCAAGGCCGGGGTCAGCCGCACGCGCGAGTCGCTGGCCGACGCCTCGGCGGTGCAGTTCACCCGGCAGACGCAAGGGCTCGCCGGCGCGCTGAAGAAGATCGGCGGCGTCGGCGAGGGCTCGAAGCTCAACGACCGCGGCGATGCTGAGGAAGTCAGCCACATGCTGTTCGGTGACGGCGTCGGTTTCAGCGGTTTGTTTGCGACGCATCCACCGTTGCTTCAGCGCATCCAGGCACTGGAGCCGCAGTTCCGCGCCGACCAGCTCGACGATCTCGCGCGGCGCTGGACTTCAGCGCCGCCGAACGGACTCGAGGAGGACGCGCGCCTCGGCCTTGATGCGGGTAGCGGCACGCGGCTGCCATCGGCGACCAGCGAGTTGAACGTGACCCCGCCGATGGTGATCGCGCAGGTCGCACAACCGGCCGCCGACGATTACAAGCGCGCCGATGCGATCGTCGCGCAGATCCCCGACCAATTGCGTGCGCTGGCCGCGCAGCGTGACGCGGTGATGCCGTTGCTGCTCGGTCTGTTGCTGGACGACGACCGCATGCTCGCCGGCATCCAGGGCACCGAGATCGCCGCGCGCCTGGGGCAATCGGTTGCGGAACCGGCCTCAAACCTGCACCGGCAACTGATCGACCAGCTGCATCCGATGCTGCGGCTGCCGCTGGCGGCGCTGGCGTTTCCCGTGTTGCGGCTGCGGCCGCGCCCGGAGCTCGACACCTTCCTCGACACCGTGCACGCGGTGGTCAACGCCGACGGCCAGGTGTCGCTGTTCGAATACTGCCTCGGCCGGCTGCTGCAGGTGCAGGTGCGCGAATCGCTCGACCCGGCGAAGCACGCGCGTTTCGGCCGCCGCAAGCTGTCCGACGTGCGCAGCGAGGTAGCGACGTTGCTGTGCGTGGTCGCGCAGGCCGGCAACGACACTGCCGACGAGGCGCAGCGCGCCTACCTCGCCGGCGTCCAGCGCGTACTGCCGCGCGATCATCTGCCGTACCTGCCGCGTGCCACCGGCGTGCTGGCCCTGGACGAGGTGTGGGCGCCGCTGGATGCGCTCGATCCACTCGCCAAGCAGGCGCTGGTCGAAGGCATCACCGCCGCGATCAGCCACGACGGCCGCGTCACCATCGCCGAGGCGGAGCTGCTGCGCACGATCTGCGGCGTACTGCATTGCCCGCTGCCTCCGATGCTGGAGCGTTCCTGATTTTCCTTCTCCCCGCACGCGGGGAGAAGGTGCCGAAGGCGGATGAGGGCGCTCTTGATCCGCAGAGCTTTCGCTCGTGCGTTCTTGGCTACGAGGCTGGGGTAACGTACTCACAGAGCCCTACGGATCACGTGCGGCCGCGAATCAGATCCGCAGGAACGTAGGATGGGTTGAGCGAAGCGATACCCATCAATGGTCTCGCGAGCCGCCCCCCGGGTTTCGCTACGCTCAACCCAGGCTACAAGAGCATAGTCGCTGGATTTCCGCTTGCGCGGGAATGACGGCTTCAAGCCTGCCCGAGATCAAATCCGCCGCTCGCTCCGTGAGCATGATCGTCGGGCAAACCCTGCGAAGTCAAAGCGACTTCAAATACTCACCGAGGTCGCGCTGTTGATCCGCGCTGAGATTGAGCTTGCGCGCACCGTTGTAATGCGTCACCACCTCCGCGAGCGTCTTGGCGCTGCCGTCGTGGAAGTAGGGCGGATGCTGCCACAGGCCGCGCAGTGGGGTGGTGCGGTAGGCCTTGTTGGCGGTGCGTGCCGCATAGGCACCATCCATTCCGGTTTCGTCCGGTGCATGCAGCTTGCCGCTGTTGTTGTCGGTGCCTGAGCCGCCCACGTGGCAACTCGAGCACGTCCGGTCGAACAGCACACGTCCGCGTGCTGCGACGGCGGCATCGAAACTCGCGGCCGGAGGCGTCGGTGCCGGCAAGCTGTGCTGGTAGGCGCGCAGCGCCGGCAACTTGGTGGTCACCAGGTCGGGCGAATGTTTGATGTCGATGCCGAGCCGCGGATCGGAGAAGTTGCCTTGGCCGCCCATCTGGGTGACGGCGACATACGCATTCCAGTACGAGATCGGTCCTTCCGCCGTGTAGGTTTCGTTCTTGACGTTGGCCAGGCCATACGCGGGCGGGATCGTGAGTGGTGTGTTCTTGCCGTCCTGGTTATAGCGCGGGTCGTATTTGCCCGGTCCCCACGAGTTGTAGACCGCCTTCTTGTCGGCCGGCAGCGCGGGCGAGAGCGCAATGATGGCGCCGACGTTGAGACTGCGGTTCGGCCATCCATCCTTGCGGTGGCCGATGCCTGGCATGACCGAATCGTCGACGGTGGAATGGCACAACGCACAGGTGACGCCGAGTTTTGTGATGTGGTTGTTGGCGTCCACGGTGGCCTGCAAGCCGACGATGGCGTTCATCTTGAGCAGCGCAACCGTTGTCGCCGGACTCTTGAGGTCGACCTTGTCGAGGATGCCCGGCGGCAACACGTCCGCATCCACCTTCAGCCCGACCTTGAGCGCGGTGGTCGGGTCCACGCTTTTTTCGACCACTTCGTGCAAGCGGAGCGTGTCGGTCCACAGTTGCTCGTCGCCAAAGGTATCGAAGCGGAAGATGCGCTGGCCCTCGGCGATGGTGTCGGCCGACAACGCCTCGCTCACCGGTTGTTCAACGCTCGCGGTCGGCTGGGTCGCGACGGGAGCCTGCTTTTCGGCTGGGCATCCGCTCAATGCACCACACACAGCCAATGCGATGAGGCTTGACGGTCTGAGTGCGATGCCCGGCAGTCGAGGTGTCCGTCGCGCCGCATGTTGGATGCCCATCTCGATCTCCTTTCTGTCGCTCTTGCGACCCACGTGTCCCAGCCAGGCTGAGACGCTTTCCGTATGTCACTGACAGCGTTAAGGTCATGCGAACACTGAACGTGCTGCACATTCGGGGCGTGCAGGGAAGGCGCGGCACGCAATGCCGCGCCCCGCAATCGGATGACGGGTGCGGCGGGACTCCCTTCGCTGTGTCCCACCCTGCGATCGAATGGCGGCGCGGCCGCAAATCAAATCCGCCGCGCGCTCCGCGATCATGATCGTCGGCGCATTGGTGTTGTCGGTCGGCAGCAGCGGCATCACCGAGGCGTCGACCACGCGCAGGCCGTCGACGCCGCACACGCAGTTCGGGATCGATCACTGCCGCAGTGTCGCGGCGCGAGCGCCGCACGCTATAGTCGCGCGAAGACGCTGGATTACTCGCTTGGCTCGCCCTTCGGGTCGTCCTCCGGACGCGTCGCTGCATCACCCCAAGGGAGCAGGCATGGCACCACGTTCTTGGCTGCTGCGCAGCTTGTTGCTGGCCGTGGCCTATTACGTGGCCGGACGGGTGGCCTTGTTGCTTGCCATCCCGCCTGGCTATGCGACGGCGGTATGGCCGGCCGCAGGCGTGGCGCTGGCGGGACTGCTGGTGTTCGGCAATCGGTTCTGGCCGAGCATCCTGCTGGCCTCGTTCTGCATCAACTTTCCGACGGCGCTGCAAACCAGCGGCGCGGATTCGATCCTGAAACCGCTGGCGCTGGCCGCCGTGCTCGGCTTCGGCGCGAGCCTCCAGGCCTTGGCCGGCGCATCGCTGGTCCGCCGCGCGATCGGGTATCCCATTGCCTTCGCCAGGGAACTCCAGATCGGGAAATTCCTGGCGCTGGGCGGGCCGGTCGCGTGCGTGGTGAGTGCCAGCGTGGGCGTGGCCAGCCTGTGGTTCGTCGGCGCCGTGTCCTGGGTCGACGTCTCCTTCAGCTGGTTGACATGGTGGGTCGGCGACAGCATCGGCGTACTGGTGTTCATGCCGCTGTTCATTGTCTGGACCGCGCTGCCGGAGAAGTTCTCGCGTCGGGAAAAGATCTTCATCAGCGTTCCGGTCGGCATCCTGATGGCCGCGGTGATCGGGTTGTTCGTGCAGGCCAGCGCGCTGGAGCAGCATCGCATCGAGCGGCGTGCCGACACCGTGGCCCAGTCGCTGGCCACGCGCTTGGACAGCACGGCCGCCCGCGCACCGGCCCGATCCGCCGAGATCCCGGTGCGGACGGCGACGATTGCGGTCGCCGGCCGCCGCTGGCAGCTTGGGTTCTCCCTTGCGCCTGAGGCCTTGGCGAGCCACCGCTCATGGCTGGCCTGGAGCGTGCTGGCCGTCGGCATGCTGTTCACGGCGTTGTCCAGCATTTTCCTGCTGATGGCGGTCGGCCGCCGGGTTGCGGTCGAGAACGAGGTCCGGCTGCGCACCGCCGAGCTGGAAGCGAGCAACGTGCACGACATCGGCGCACGCCTGATGGCGAACCGGCGCCTGGCGGCGCAAACCGCGGCCGCGGCGGCCCTGATCGAATCGGACACCCTGGCCGACGCGGGACCGAAGCTGTTGCAGGCAGTTTGCAATGCGCTGGGCTGGAGCGTCGGGTTGCTGTGGATCATGGGCCGCGGCGACGGCGCGCTGCATTGCGCCGAGATCTGGTATTCGCCAGGGGCGTCGGTGGCGAGGTTCGTGGCGCAAAGCCGGACGATGACGTTTCCACCCGACACCGGGCTACCCGGGCGGGTCTTCAGCGGTGGCAAGCCGGCATGGATCGCCGATGTCGCGCTCGATGGCAATTTCCCGCGCGCCGGGACCGCACTGGCGGACGGGCTCCACGCCGCGTTCGCGGTGCCGGTCCTCAACGGCGCCCAAGTGCTGGGGGTGATCGAGTTCTTCTCCTCCGCGATCCAGGAACCCGATCGCGACCTGCTCGGGATGATGGACACCCTGGGCAACCTGCTCGGCCAGTTTATGGCCCGTGCCCAAGCCGAGCGTGCGCTCGAGCAGGAAGGCGAGTTCCTCAACGCCCTGCTCGACAACATCACCGAAGGCATCGTTGCCTGCGACGAGCGTGGCACCCTCACCGTGTTCAACCAGGCCACCCGTGAACTTCACGGCCTGCCCGAGCAGCCGCTGCCGCCGGAGCAATGGGCCGAGCACTACGACCTGTACCTGGCCGATGGCGTTACCCGCATGGAGATGGCGCAGATCCCGCTGTTCCGCGCGTTCAATGGCGAGCAGGTCCGCGACATGGAAATGGTGATCGCGCCGCGCGACCGCCCGCGCCGCGTGGTGGTGTGCAATGGTCGCGCGCTGGTAAACCACACCGGCGAGAAGCTTGGCGCGGTCGTCGCGATGCACGACATCACCGAACGCAAGCAAGCCGAGCAACGCCTGCAACAGCTGGCCCATTTCGACGTGTTGACCGGTCTGCCGAACCGCCGCCTGTTCCACGAGTCGCTGCGCAGCGCGATGGCGCTGGCCGATGCGCAGGGGTGGCTGGTGTTCCTGCTGTTCCTGGATCTGGACAACTTCAAGGACATCAACGACAGCCTCGGCCATGCGGTCGGCGACGAACTGCTGTGCCAGGTCGGCCAGCGCCTGCTGGGCTGCCTGCGCCTGCGCGATACGGTCGGCCGGCTCGGCGGCGACGAGTTCGGAGTGATCCTGCTGACGCCCAGCGATCCGCAGATCGCGGCGAAGGTCGCCAACAAAATCCACGAGGCACTGCGCGTGTCCTTCGATCTGGAAGGCCACACGGTCAGCACCACCGCCAGCATCGGCATCACCGTGTACCCGACCGACGCCGCCGACCTGCACAGCCTGGAGCGCTATGCGGACCTTGCGATGTACGACGCCAAGCAGGGCGGCCGCAACACCTACCGCTTCTATACCGAGGCGATGAACCTGCATGCGCACGAGAAACTTGAGCTGGAGTCGGCGTTGCGACAGGCGCTGGCGCGCGATGAATTCGTGTTGTATTACCAGCCGAAAGTCTGCCTGCACAGTGGTCGCTGGATCGGCGTGGAAGCCCTGCTGCGCTGGCATCGGCCGGGCCATGGGCTGGTGCCGCCGGCTGAGTTCATTCCGGCGCTGGAGGACACCGGCCTGATCGTGCCGGTCGGGGCGTGGGTGATCGCCGCCGCCTGCCGGCAGCTGCGCGACTGGCAGCGTGCGGGCTTCGGGCCCGTTCCGATTGCGGTCAATGTCTCGGCCCAGCAGGTCACGCGCAAGAACCTGCTGCTGCCGTCGCGGCAACCCGGTGAACGCACGGGGATTGGCGTCGACTTGGTTGAACTCTGGTCGGCCACCGCCGCCTGCCTGGGCGAGCACGGCGTGGCGGCGGCGCAACTGGAATTCGAGTTGACCGAAAGCACCATCATGGGCGACGCCGAACACAGCGTGGAGATGCTGCAACACCTCAAAGCGCTGGGCATTCAGGTCTCGGTGGACGATTTCGGCACCGGCTATTCCAGCCTGGCCTACCTGCGCCGCTTTCCGCTGCATGCGATCAAGATCGACGGCAGCTTCATCCGTGATGTCACCAGCAACGCCGAGGATGCATCGATCACGCTCGCCATTATCGGCATTGCACATCGCCTCAATTTGCAGGTGATCGCCGAGGGCGTGGAAACCGCGGAACAACTGGAGTTCCTGCGTGCCAACGGCTGCGACCAGGCGCAGGGTTATTACATCGCCCGGCCGATGCCGGTGCAGGAACTGGAGCAGCTGTGGCGGCAAACGGGCGGGGTGGCGCCCGAGGTGGCGACCTAGCCGTGGAGTTGAACCCGCAGGGCGGAATCGGCGAAGCCGCTTCCGCCAATGCGACGTGTCGGTAAACGATCCGGCGGAATCCGCTGCGCGGGTTCCTCCCTACGCTCAGGCGCGCCCTCGGATCAGGTCTGCCGCGCGCTCCGCGATCATGATCGTCGGCGCGTTGGTGTTGCCGGTCGGCAGCAGTGGCATCACCGAGGCGTCGACCACGCGCAGGCCGTCGACGCCGCGCACGCGCAATTCCGGATCGACCACCGACGCATCGTCGCTGCCCATGCGGCAGCTGCCGACCGGGTGATAGACGGTCTCGGCCTTGGCGCGGATGAAGGCGACGAGTTCGTCGTCTGAAAGATCGGTGCGCGCGGGGAAAATCGGCGTGCCGCGGTACGGGTCGAACGCCGACTGCGCGAATATCTCTCGCGAGACCTTGGCGCACTCGAGCATCATCTTCAGGTCGAAGCCATCTGTGTCGGTGAGATAATTCGCTTCGATCCGCGCCTTGTCCGATGCGCGATTGCTGACCAGCGCGATGCGGCCGCGGCTGCGCGGGTGCAGGAAGCAGGCGTGCAACGTGTAGCCGTCGCCTTTGAGCCGATGGCGGCCGTGGTCGTCGAGCATCGCTGGGATGAAATGCAACTGGATGTCGGCGCGCGCATCCGGCGCGTACTGCGAACGCACGAAGCCGCCGGCCTCGGCGAGGTTGCTGCTGCCAGGGCCGCTGTGGCCGCGTAAAAAATACTCGAACGCGATCTTCAGGTCGCTGAGGCGGTCGTAGGTCACGCGCTGGGTGGAATGCCGCAGGGTGCAGATGTCGAGATGGTCCTGCAGGTTCTGGCCGACGTTGGCCGAATCGGCGACGACATCGATGCGATGCCTGCGCAATTCCGCCGCAGGGCCGACGCCCGACAGCATCAGCAGTTGCGGCGAGTTGATCGCGCCGCCGCACAGGATCACCTCGCGCGCGGCGGGCTGATGGAACGCCTTGCCGAACGCCGAATAGGTCACGCCGTTGGCGCGCCCGCGTTCGAAGGTCACGCGACTGGCGAGCGCACCGGTATGCACGGTGAGGTTCGGCCGCGCCTTGGCCGGATTCAGGTACGCGACCGCAGCCGAGCAGCGCGCGCCATCCGTCTGCGTCACCTGGTACAGGCCGACGCCGTCCTGCCGTGCGCCGTTGAAGTCGTCGTTGTGAGCGAAGCCAGCCTGTTGCCCGGCCTCGACGAAGGCCTGCGACAACGGATTGACGTAGCGCAGGTCGGACACGCGCAACGGACCGTCACCGCCGTGCAGCGCATCGCCGCCGCGCGCGTTGCCTTCGCTGCGCTTGAAGTACGGCAGCACGCTGTTCCAGTCCCAACCGCGCGCGCCCTGCGCGGCCCAGTCGCCGTAGTCAGCCGGCACGCCGCGGGTGTAGCACATCGCGTTGATCGAGCTGGAGCCGCCCAGCACCTTGCCCCGCGGCCACCACAGCACGCGGTTGTCGAGCTGCGGTTCCGGCGCCGTGTCGTAATCCCAGTTCACGTCCTTGCGCGCGACCAGCTTGGCGAGGCCCGCGGGCATGTGGATGAAGGGATGCCAGTCGCGCGGGCCGGCTTCCAGCAGCAGCACCTTGACCGCAGGATCTTCGCTGAGGCGATTGGCGAGCACGCAGCCGGCCGAGCCGGCGCCGATGATGATGTAGTCGTACACGAAGCGCCCCGCGGCCTGGATCGGACCAGACTATGCCGCAGTGCTGGCGCAATTGCTCTGGAGGATTGTTTTGGAGCACCGCTAGCCGCGTGCGCGGCGCATCGGCTACCGTGGACGCAATGATGAACAGCTTGCACACGTAGCGTCGATGTCGCCGCCTTCGCGGGATTCGGCGGCCGTCTCGCCGCGCACGCGGCCCGATCCGCTGGCATCGCGGCGCTACCGCCGTGCATGATGTCGCGCTGCCACCACTCCACCGGGACCCACCATGCGTCTGCTTCTGCTCGCCACCCTCTGCTGTTCGTTTGCCGCGCTCGCCGCGGAACCGCCTTCCGCCGCAGCGCCGGCGCGGATCGCACTGCACGCTGCGCGTATGCTCGATGTCGACAGCGGCCGCATGCTGCGCGATCCGCTGGTGCTGGTCGAAGGCGAGCGTATCGCCAGCGTCAGCGAAGGCGGCAGCGCGCCAGCCGGTGTGCAGGTGCTGGAGCTCGGGGACGTGACCCTGCTGCCCGGCCTGATCGACGTGCACGTGCACATCACCGGCGACCATACCGGGGGCACCGGCAACTATTACCAAGACATCCTGACGCTGGGGCCGGCCGACGAGGCGGTGAGCGCGCATGTGTACGCCAAGCGCACGCTCGACGCCGGTTTCACCACCGTGCGCAGCGTTGGATCCGGCAGTTACATCGACGTGGCCCTGCGCAACGCGATCGACCGCGGGCTGGTGCAAGGTCCGCGCATCATCGCCGCGACGCTGCCGCTGGGCGCCACCGGCGGCCACGCCGACAACGCTACCGGCTTCGCACCGAACATCGAATTTCACGGCGAGACCGGCGTCGCCGACGGCGTCGACGCGGTGCGCGCGCGGGTACGCGAGAACGTCAAGCATGGCGCCGACGTGATCAAGTTCATGGCCAGCGCCGGCGTGCTCAGCAACGAGGCCTCGGTCGGCGCGCCGCAGTATTCGCAGGCGGAGATGGACGCGATCGTCGACGAGGCGCACCGCTGGGGCAAGAAGGTGGCGGCGCATGCGCACGGCACCGAGGCGATCAAGATGGCGATCCGTGCCGGCGTCGATTCGGTCGAGCACTGCAGCTTCATCGACGACGAAGGCCTGAAGCTGGCGAAACAACACGGCACCTGGCTGGTGTTCGACATCTACAACGACGATTACATCCTCGCCGAATACGGCAAGCTCGGCGTGCCGCCGGCGCAGATCGCCAAGGAGAAGCTGGTCGGCCGCACCCAACGCGAGAATTTCCGCAAGGCGGTGCAGGCCGGCGAGAAGCTCGCGTTCGGCACTGATGCCGGCGTGTATCCGCATGGCTGGAACGCGAAGCAGTTCGCCAAGGAAGTGGAGTGGGGCATGAGCCCGCTGCAGGCGATCCGATCGGCCACGGTCAACGCCGCCGAGTTGCTCGGCTGGCAGGACCGGGTCGGTGCGATCAAGCCCGGTTACTACGCCGACATGATCGCGGTTGCCGGCGATCCGCTGGCCGATGTCTCGGTGCTCGAGCACGTCGGCTTCGTGATGAAAGGCGGCGCAGTGGTGCGCGGCGCGCAGCCGTGACGCCAGGGCCGCGCTGCGCATGATCCCACCGCCCGACCAGGCGCACCGCGCCCGTCGCCGGCGCCGTTGGTGGCAACGGCTGGTCTGGTTGCTGGCCGCGTGCGCGCTGGTTTTCTGCATATGGGGATTCGTGTGGGAACCGGCGCAGCTCATCGAGCGCGATTACGCCATCGCCTTGCCGCACTGGTCGCCGCAGTGCGACGGCCTGCGCGCCGATGTCGTCGCCGACCTGCATACCGGTTCGCCGCGCAACGGTGTCGACAAGCTCGATCGCGTCGTGCACAAACTCATCGCCAGTGATTCCGACGTGGTGCTGCTGGCCGGCGACTACGTGATCCTGAAGGTGTTGCTCGGCAGGTATGTCGCGCCGGAAGTCGTCGCCGAGCATCTCAAGCCGCTGACCGCGCGCAAACCGGTGTATGCCGTGCTCGGCAACCACGACTGGTGGAAGGACGGCGGCAAGGTGCGGCGCGCGCTGGAATCGGCGGGCGTGGTGGTGCTGGAGAACCAGGCGCGCGAAATCACGCTGCGTCGGTGCAGGTTGTGGCTGGTCGGTGTCGGCGATCTGTGGGAAGGCCATCCCGACATTCGCGGCGCTTTCGCCGCAGTCACCGACGACGTGCCGGTGATCGCGATCACCCACAATCCCGAAATCTTCCCGCGGATGCCGGCGCGGGCGTCGCTGGTGATCGCCGGACATACCCACGGCGGCCAGGTCTGGCTGCTACCGGGGCGGCCGTCGATGCGCGGCCGGCACTATCTCGCCGGCCCGATCGTTGAGAACGGACGGCACCTGTTTGTCACCCCGGGCATCGGCACCAGCATCATGCCGTTCCGGTTCCGGGTGCCACCGGAAATCTCGCGCCTGACCCTGCGCGCGGCGAAGTAGCGCCGCCTTTTTATCGCATCAGGCTGCGGCGCGCTCGACACCGCGAACATGCAGGTCACGATAGCCGGCCGAGCGCAGCGCTTCGGTGTCGAAATCGTCGACGCTGATCGCGTCCAGCGTCATCGCGCGTAGTTCTTCCAGTTGCACGCGTTCGTCGGCGCTGATCCAGCCTTCGCGCACGCCCTCGTCGAGTTGCGAGGCGAAGTCGAGCGCCTCGATGTCGCTGTTCTTCAGCGCCTTGAGGAACTTGCGCTCGACCGGATCGGCGAGGATCACTTTCGGCAGGTAACTATCGATGCGTCCGGCCGGATTGTTGGCCCCGGGCGTCAGGAACACGCCCTGCGCGAGGCGCTGGCGCGCATCGCACGGTGTCATCAGCAATGACGCGGCGCGATGGCCGAGGCGATCGCTTGGTGGCTGTGCGCGACGGCCCCACGGAAATACCAATAGCCACAGCAACCAGCCGATCGGGCGGATCGGGAAGTTGCGCAGCGCGCCCGACAGCGCGGTCTCGATCTTGTTGATGGCGTCGTGGAAGGCCCACGCCAGCAGCGGCTGGTCGCCGACCGGACGGCCTTCGTCCTCGTAGCGCTTGAGCAGGCTGCTGGCGATATAGAGCTGGCTGAGTACGTCGCCGAGCCGGCCCGACAATGACTCCTTGAACTTGAGCTTGCCGCCGAGCAGCAGCATCGAGGTGTCGGCCATCAGCGCGAGAGTGGCGGAATAGCGGTCGAGCTTGCGGTAGAAGCGGCGGGTGTAGTCGTCGCCCGGCGCCTTGCCGACCTGTGCGCCGGTCAGGCCGAACCACCCGCTGCGCACCGCGTTGGAGATCGCGAAACCGATATGGCCGAACAGGGCGCGGTCGAAGGTATCGAGCCGCTGTTGTGGATCCTCCAGCGCCACCGCCTTCATTTCCTGCATCACCCACGGATGGCACAGGATCGCGCCCTGGCCGAAGATCATCAGGCTGCGGGTCATGATGTTGGCGCCCTCGACCGTGATGCTGATCGGGATCGCCTGCCAGCCGCGGCCAAGGTAATTGCGCGGGCCAAGGATGATGCCCTTGCCGCCGTGGATGTCCATCGCGTCGCGGATGACTTCGCGGGCCATCTCGGTGCAGTGGTACTTGGCGATGGTCGATGGCACCGCCGGGTTCTCGCCGCGTGACACCGCTGCGGCGGTTGCCTGCGCCAGTGCGCTGATCGCATAGGCCTTGCCGGCGATGCGCGCCAGCGCTTCCTCGACGCCTTCGAAACGGCCGACGGAAAGCCCGAACTGCTTGCGGATGCGCGCATACGCGCCGGTTACGCAAGCCGCCATCTTGGCGCCGCCGCTGGAGATCGAGGGCAGGGTGATCGAGCGCCCGATCGACAGGCATTCCATCAGCATCTGCCAGCCGCGGCCGGCGTAGTCCTCGCCGCCGATCAGCTGCGACAGCGGCACGAATACGCCGTCGCCGTGGATCGGGCCATTCTGGAACGGCGTGTTGAGCGGAAAGTGCCGACGGCCGATCTCCAGCCCCGGCGTGTCGTGCGGCACCAGCGCCAGCGAGATGCCGATGTCGCGGGTGTCGCCGAGCAGGCCGTCAGGGTCATACATGCGGAAGGCGACGCCGATCAGCGTCGCCACCGGGGCGAGGGTGATGTAGCGCTTGTTGAGGGTGAGGCGGATGCCGAGCACGTGCGCGCCGTTCCAGTCGCCCATCGCGACGATGCCGTAGTCGGGGATGGAAGTCGCATCGGAGCCGGCAAACGGCCCGGTCAGCGCGAAGCAGGGCACCTCGCGACCGTCGGCCAGGCGCGGCAGGTAATGCTGTTTCTGCTCCTGCGTGCCGTAGTGCATCAGCAGCTCGGCCGGGCCGAGCGAGTTGGGCACGCCCACGGTGGTGCTGACCGTGGAGGAGATCGACGACAGCTTCTGGATCACCTTGTGGTTCATCAGCGCCGAGAAGCCCAGGCCGCCGTATTGCTTCGGGATGTTTAGCCCGAAAAATTTGTTGCGCTTGAGGTAGTCCCATATTTCCGGCGGCAGGTCGGCGCGGACATGGGAAATGTCCCAGTCGTCGGTCATCGTGCACAACGTCTCGCACGGGCCGTCGAGAAAGGCCTGCTCCTCGGCGGTCAGTTCCGGTTTCGGCTGCGACAGCAGTTGCTGCCAGTCAGGTTTGCCGGAAAACAGCTGGCCTTCGAAGCCGACGGTGCCCGCTTCCAGCGCGGTGCGCTCGGTGTCCGACAGCGGCGGCATCAAGCGGGTGTAGAACTGCAGCAGCCTGGCCGTGATCCAGGGCTTGCGGATGCCAGGTACCAGCAGCGTTACCGCGACCAGTGCGACCAGGAGCGCGGAAATCGCGGTTGCAACCGGACTGGCGCCGAGCAGCCAGCAGGCGAGCAACAAGGTGATGGTAATCGCCGCCCACACCGCCAGCCGCAGCCGATGGTAAGCGGCGAAGGCGCCGCTGAGGAGAAAGGCGAGGAACGGAATCGCGATGCTCATTCATTCGCTCCAAAGGGCTGCATCAGGCCGGGACGAGGCCATCCCGGATGAGCATAGGGCAAGCCGTTCAGGCTGGCGCATTGTTCGTTCGGGACATAACATACGCATAAGTATGGTGGCGCCTGAGCGGGCCTGTCAACTTCACGTTGTCGGCTTCATCCACAGCTGTCTCCGCAAGGATCGCTGTCAGGCTTGTCATATCACGTACTGTTATTGACTCTGGCGTATGGATACACTCCCAAGATGACGGTCGCGACCGCCAAATCCTCCGAACGCATCGGTCGCCTCAGCGCCGCCGACTGGGCGCAGGCCGCCCTCGACCTGATCGCGGAACTGGGCGTGGCCGCGGTTGCGGTCGAGCCGCTGGCGCGCCGGCTCGGGGTCACCAAGGGCAGCTTCTACTGGCACTTCCCCTCGCGCGATGCGCTGCTGCAGGCGGCGCTGGAACGCTGGGAGACGGTCGAGCAGGAAGAAGTGTTCGGGCAGATGGAATCCATCGCCGATCCCGGCGAACGCCTGCGCGCGCTGTTCCTGCTGGTCGCGCACGAATACAAGTCGCACATCATCTATTCCGAGCTGCTCAAGGCACTCGACCATCCGGCAGTGCAGCCGGTGATCGGCCGCGTTTCCGAGCGCCGGCTCGACTTCCTGATCGCCTCTTTCCGCCAGGCCGGGCTCAACCGCATCGACGCGCAGCATCGCGCGCGCCTGACGTACGCGGCCTACGTCGGCTTCCTGCAGCTCAACCTGCAGCTGCACCAGGCGCGGTTGCAGCATGACGAATTCGATGCCTACGTCGAGCACGTGATGGCGACCCTGATCCCGCCTCCGTGATCCCGCCTCGTTTATTTTCCGCATCTGTTCTGGAGTCCACGCTGTGAATGCCATTTCGAAAGACCCACCCGCCACCGCTGCTGCGGGCAGTTCGCTGGAGGCGCTGAATGACTGGGTCGCGGAAGCCGCTGCGCTGACCAAACCCGACGCGATCCACTGGTGCGACGGCAGCGACGCCGAAAACGCCGCGCTGGTCGCGCAGATGCAGGCCGATGGCACCCTGCTTGCGCTCAACGCGCAGACCCATCCGAACAGCTGGCTGCATCGCTCGCACCCGGATGACGTCGCTCGGGTCGAGCACCTGACCTTCGTCTGCACCTCCGAACAGGAAGACGCCGGTCCCAACAACCACTGGATGTCGCCGGCCGACGGACACCAGCAGATGGACGCGCTGTTCGACGGCTGCATGCAGGGCCGCACCCTGTACGTGGTCCCGTACTGCATGGGCCCGATCGACTCACCGCTGTCGCGTTGCGGCGTGGAGATCACCGACTCGCGGTACGTTGTCGCCAACATGCGCATCATGACCCGCATGGGCGCGCCGGCGCTGGCGCGGATCGAGCGCGAGGGCCTGACTCAAGGAGGCCAGCTCCAAGAAGGTATGTTCGTGCGCGGCCTGCATTCGATCGGCGAGCTGGATCCCAAGCGCCGCTTCATCATGCATTTCCCGGAGGAGCTGGCGATCAAGTCGTTCGGCTCCGGCTACGGCGGCAATGCGTTGCTGGGCAAGAAGTGCCACGCGTTGCGTATCGCCTCGTACCAGGCGCGCAACGAAGGCTGGCTGGCCGAGCACATGCTGATCCTCGGCCTGGAGAATCCTCAGGGCGAAACCCATTACATCGCCGCGGCGTTCCCGAGCGCCTGTGGCAAGACCAACCTGGCGATGCTGATCCCGCCGGAAGGCTATCGCGCGCAAGGCTGGAAGGTGTGGACCGTGGGTGACGACATCTGCTGGATGCGCCCTGGAAGCGATGGCCGCCTGTACGCGATCAATCCGGAATCGGGCTTCTTCGGCGTCGCTCCGGGCACCAGCGCCAAATCGAATCCGAATGCGCTGGCCTCGATCCAGCACGACACCATCTTCACCAACGTCGGCGTGACCGCTGACAATCAGCCGTGGTGGGAAGGCATCGACAACGGCCAGGTTCCGGTCACCGACTGGCGCGGCGAGCCTTACGATCCGGCCAAGCGTCCGGCCGCGCATCCGAACTCACGCTTCACGGTCAGCGCGAAGCAGTGCCCATCGTATTCGCCGATGGCCGAAGACGCGCGCGGCGTGCCGATCTCGGCGATCGTGTTCGGCGGCCGCCGCGCTTCGCTGGTACCGCTTGTGTTCGAGGCGCGCGACTGGACCCACGGCGTGCTGATCGGCGCGGCGATGGGCTCGGAAACCACCGCCGCCGCCACCGGCGCGGTCGGCGTGATGCGCCGCGATCCGATGGCGATGAAGCCGTTCTGCGGCTACAACTTCGCCGATTATTTCGCGCACTGGCTGTCGTTCGACCAAGCTGGCGCGAAGCTTCCGAAGGTCTTCCATGTCAACTGGTTCCGCAAGGGCGACGACGGCAAGTTCCTGTGGCCGGGTTTCGGCGACAACCTGCGCGTGCTGGAGTGGATGATCAAGCGTGTCAAGGGAGAAGTGGGCGCGGTCGAGACCCCGATCGGAGCGTTGCCTCGCATCGAAGACGTCAACCTCGATGGCGTGGTGTTGTCCAAGGAAGCTCGCGCAAAGCTATTTGGCTTCGACGCCGGTGGCTGGCGGGCAGAGATCGACAGCATCGGCGATTACCTCGACGAATACCGCACACGCATGCCGCAGGCGCTCAAAGGCGAACAGCAGCGCATTTCCGCGACGTTGTCCTGAGTTTCCCCTTCGGGCGTCACCAATGGCCGGCGTTTGCCTGCTCGCGCCGTATGCAACGCGAACACGGCTGACTATCGCTGAAGGATTTCGATGGCCCAGTGGTTTCTAACGAGCTGACGCGGACGTCGCCTTACAGGGCATCGTCCACCATGACCCCGGCTTCGCGCAGGGTCTGGCGCAAGGGGCCCAGATGCGCGTCGTAGTTGCGCCAGCGGCCGGAGGCATTGCCGTGCAGTGGTTGACGGACTTGCCAATAGCTCGCCGTTTTGACGGTGTTACCAAGACGGTGGAACGCGAGACAGCGATCGTCCCACGGCAGTTCGAGAAAATCGAACAAGCGCTCGAGTGTAGCCTTCGGTTCACGCACGAAGGCGTCGTAGTCGAACTCGAAGATGCTTTCCCCGTAGAGCGCCTTCCAGTGCGCCATCAACCGTCGATACTGGCCATAGTAGTGACCGATGTCGCCCAGATCGCCTGAATACCCGGCGACCTGCAGGTGGAGGTGCTGCATGAATACCGACAGGCCGTTGTCGAGTGGGTTTCGGGTGGTGTGGATGATCTTCGCGGAGGGGAACAGGCGTTTGATCAAGCCGATCAGGACGAAGTTGTCTGGGCGCTTGTCAGTGATAAACGTGCTGGCACTTCCTTCCGGAAACAGACGTGCGAGGTGGGCGCGGTATTCTCCGGCCAGGGCAGCATCACGTGCCGGGTCGGGCGTGGCCACGGACGCCGGAAAGGGCGCGAGGCGGCCTGTCGCCAGTCGTCGCAGATAGTCGAGTTCACCGCCTGCCGTGACCTGCGGATGCGCCGCCAGGACCTGTTCGACCAGCGTGGATCCGGAGCGGAACATGCCGCAAATGAACAAGGGTTGGGCACCCGTCTCCACCGGAGTGCCTGGCTCGCTCATGTCGGCCGGCTTGAATGACTCGATCAGTGCGTCGGTCAGCCGCGACGAGTGGGCGCGATCGTAGGTCCGGCCCGACTGGCGCAAAAGCCAGCGATTGCCCTTGGCGAAGGCATCGAATGCAAGGTCGAACTGCCCCAGCCCGTCATAGGCTTGCCCGAGCGCAAACAGCAGATTGGCGCGCACCACCTTGCTGGACTGTGCGGCGACCGCATCGTGTAACCGGGCAAGCAGCGGATCGTCGACGCCGGTCGGCGGGCGCAGTTTCGCGCTACGCGCCAAGGCTTCAAAACACAGGTCCTGGTCGGGGTGGTCCTTCCTGCCGGCGCCAGCCAGAATCGTGTCGTAGCAGGCCAGCGCTTCGGGTCGTTCGCCACGTTCCTCGTGAAGATTGCCGAGATTGAGTAGCGCCGGAACGTAATCCGGAGCGAGCGCCAGTGCGGATCTGAGTTCTCGTTCCGCTTCCTCATCCCGACGCAGGTGATCGGAGTAGATCACCCCCCGATTCAAGTGCACTTCCTCCGGTCGCCTGACACCGCGCGCCAAGGCCTGGTCATAAGCCTCAAGTGCTTCCTCGTACTTGTTCTCGGCCTTGAGCAGATAGCCCAGTTCGTACCAGCCTTCGCTCGACTCCGGACGGGTCGCGAGTACTTGCCGGAAAATCTCGATGGCTTCCAGGCGACGTCCTTGGCGGTGGAGCGTTGCCGCCTGCTCGAGAAGCGCGTCGGGCTGCTCGTTCATCGTGCGTATCCCGGACGAGTCATGCACGGTGGAGCAGCAGCTGCCAGCCGACGAGATTCTTGCCGGCATAGTATTGGGGCATGCGTTCGATGAGACTGAACCCTGCAGCAGCAGCGTCTTTTTCGATACTTTCCATGTCTGCCTGTGTGCGGGCGTGCTCAATCAAGTCGTTCAGACGCCGCACCAAAGCGCGCATGTCCGCCTCCGCCCGGTCGACCTCCAGCCCGACCTCATGAGCTTTCATCTCCTTTCGGGCGGCGAGCAACTTCTGGACCGCGTCGAGGGCCACGCTCAGCACCCCCCCGGACCCCACCACTTGACGCGCCTGCTGCAGCGCTTGCTTCAATGTCTGGATGGCGGCGCGCAAGTCCGCCGTAACCCTTTGTGTTGTGCCCGGGGTGACCTGCTCCATCGTCACGAGCCGGTGCAGGCGTCGGTACACCTTCGTTTCCGCGAGCACGAGATCTGCCTCCAGCAGCGACCGCCGGGCGTTTAGCACCAGCAACGACTCTGTGCTGTGAATAACGAACTGCGCGTCGCCGGATGACTTCAGTACCCGGTGAATCTCCGCCAGCGCGGCGGCGGTGTCGGTGTACTCGAGCGCATAGTGGCCGCTGACCGCATCGAAGCTTTCCGCCTCGAACGGCAGGTGCTCCGTCGCCACACCCGCATGGAAGGCGATGCCAGCCAGGCGACGCGCGCCGTCCGGCACATGACGTGGCGGATCGATCTGCGCCAGATCCGTCCCGTGAATCTCCCAGTTCCGACCCCGCGCCGACGCTGTTTCCGCGGCGATCAGCGCCACCACGCCGTTGCCGGTGCCGACGTCCAGGATGCGCGCTCCCTCGGGCAACATCGAGAAGAACTCGACCCAGGCGTCCCGCACCTCAAGGTCATAGCCGCCATCCGGGCCGGTGGGGCAGGTCGCGATCATGCCGCCGCGGTAATAGGTTTCCCACTGCTCCTGACTCAAGGCTTGCGTACTCGCAGGGAACTGGTGAACATTATAACGATTACGGCGCAGCTACTGGACGATCTGGACCGGTCTGCTGTGCCCGCGGCCCTGACTTCCGCCTTGTGAAGGAGCGAATGCGTGTCGATTCCGTTGCTGCATGTTTTTGCGTCGGTCGTCTTGTCCTTGACTGTGACCGCGGGTGCAACGGCGGCCGAGTCCTCGGCCCATCCTTGCACCACGGTCACCGATCCGACCGAGCGCCTGGCCTGTTACGACGCGGCCTTCCCGCCCGCCGCCGATGCCCAGTCCGAGAGGGACAAAGCGCTTCGGGAGTTCGGTTTGAACAAGGCGCAGTTGCGCGTGCGTGATGCCGAAAACAAGCGCGATGTCTGGCCCGACCGTATCGAGGCTACGGTCGCACGTGTGAGCTCCCGCGCCACAGGCGAAAGGGTGGTGACTCTGGACAGCGGTCAGGTTTGGTTGCTGACCGAAGTGACGTCGAGAGGGCATCTGACAAGCGGCGATCGGGTTGTCATTCGGGAGGCCGCGTTGGGTACCTACATGCTCTTGACGCCAAAACGTGTTCCCCTGCGGGCGCGGCGCATCCAGTAACCAGATGTCATCGCCGGGCACACTCCAGGCCCTTACCGCAGCACAAGCCGGGGAGCTTGAAAGGGTGTTACGGCTGCTCCAGGCCGGGCAGGCCGACGAGGCCCTGGCGATCGGGAAACGTTTGGTCGCCCAAGCGGCTCAGGCGCCCGATGCCTACCAGCTGCTCGGCATGTGTCATGCCGAGGCGGGGAACACTGAGGAGTCCGAAAAGGCGTTTCTGCACGCGCTCGAGCTTGCGCCGAATCATCCCCTGGTTCTGGTGAACTACGCGACCATGCTGCGCAAGACGGGTCGACTTGACGCAGCGCTTGCGGCCCTGCAGCGCGCCGTCGATACGGCGCCGGATCACGCCAAGGCCTGGAGCGAGCTGGGGGTCACCGCATTGGCAGCAGGGCACCATCAACAGGCGCTGGTGGCACTCAAGCGGGCAGTGGAATTACAGCCGGGCCTGGTCCTGGCCTGGCATGCGTTGGGCAATGCATCGCGTGCCACTGGAGACCTGGACGCTGCGCAGGCTGCTTTCAGAACAGTGATCGCGCTTGCTCCGGAGCACCGCTCAGCAGCGATCAACCTGGGCTCAGTCCTGCGCCTGTCGGGTCGGCCTGACGAGGCGATAGCTTGCTTCGAGCAAATCGGAAAGAGCGGATACGACGGCCCGGAACTAGCTGATTCACTGGTTGGGGCGCTGCTGGATGACGGGAGGCTGGACGAGGCGGTGCAGCTTGCCAGGCAGGTGGCAAGGCAATACCCCGATTTTGTTCCCGGACTGGTCACGCTCGCGAACCTGCTTTGGGAATACGGTCCCGCGCTGGCGCCTGATGACAATCCGTTCGACATGTTCCGTGCCGCTATCCAGCATCAGCCGCACAACCATGCATTGCGCGCGGCGTTTGTACAATTCCTGCTCTCGGCACGCTCGCCCGAGGAGGCGCTGGGCCAGATACGGATACTGCGGACACACGCGGACGAGCCTGTGCTCGTTTCGATGGAGGCCAATGCGCTCGAGATTCTGGGTCGCACGGAACAGGCCGGTGCGCTCTACGCTCAGCTGCATCGTGCCTGGGGCCGCGGGGTGCCTGCGTTTGTGAACGCATACGCACGTCATCTGCTCAGGGCGGGCAAGTGGGATGCCGCTGCGCAACTGGCTGCCGAAGCAACGCGAGCGGACCCCGGCAACCAGGAGGCCTGGGCGTACCTCGCAACCGCATGGCGGTTGCTGGATGACCCGCGCGAAGGCTGGCTCTGCGATTACGATCGGCTGATTGCCATGGTCGAGATCGAGCCGCCCGCGGGGTTCACGGACCAATCGAATTTTCTTGAGGCCCTCAAGTCGACCCTCAATCGTATGCACCAGGCTCGGCGGGAGCCGATACAGCAGAGTTTGCGCGGGGGATCGCAGACGCCCGGGCGCCTGTTCGGGCGCCGCGATCCGGTGCTTGTCGCGGCCCAATCATCACTGCTGCGGGGAGTCGAGAGCTGGCTTGCCACGCTGCCGACAGATGACCGACACCCCTTCCTGATGCGAAAGACGCGCAGTGTGCGTATTGGCGGTTCGTGGTCCGTCCAGCTGTGGTCATCCGGGAACCATGTCAACCATATCCACCCCGAAGGCTGGATGAGTTCGGCGTTCTACGTCTCGCTGCCCCCCTCGGTGGGATCGCCGTCTGCGACAGGAAGCCAGGCCGGGCACATCCAGTTCGGACAGCCACCGTTTGAACTTGACCTGGGCCTGGCGCCGAGACGCGTGATCCGGCCCGAAGCCGGAAAGTTGGCGCTCTTTCCGTCGTACATGTGGCACGGCACGGTGCCATTCGAGGACGAGCAGCCGCGCATCACGGTCGCTTTCGACATGACTCCGCTTGCGGACGAAATATGATGCGTCATACCAGCGGCCGGGCGGCAGGCGATGTGTTCACGCAGGGGCGGCAGCAGCCGGGTCAGATGCTTGCGCTGACCCTCTCGTGTGACAGGGAGTTTCAGTGAGCGACATCAATGCGCTAGTCGAGGCGGCCACCACTGCTGTCAATCAGGGCCGCTGGAACGAAGCCGAGCAACTCTGGAAACAGGTGCTGGCGCTCGATCCAAGACATCCGCAAGCCCTGTACAGCCTGGGCGTGCATGCTTTCAAGCGTGGACAGCTGGCCGAAGCCCTGGAAACCCTGCAGGCGGCGCATGCAGTGGCGCCGCGCGATCCGGTGGTGCTGTTGTCCCTGGGTGTGGTGCTGCGCGAACAGGGCGACAGCGCCGGCGAACTCAAGGCGATCGAAGCGTCGTTGGCCGCCGACCCGTATTTCCTGGCCGGCCTGCTGGCCAAGGCCAGTCATCTGGAGCGGCATGGCAAATCCAAGGCGGCAAGCGCGGTCTACCGCAACGCCTTGAATGTGGCGCCCCAGGAGCCGCATTGGCCGGCATCGCTGCGCAGCCAACTGCTGCACGGGCGTGCCCAGGTCCAACGCATCGGCATTGAACTGGCCGCATTTCTTGCCGAGCGCACTGGCACCCGACTGAGCGCCTTGACGCCGATCGAAGCCGAGCGCTGGCGCGAAGCCGGCGCCATCCTGAGCGGACACTCGCGGCCCTATCTGTCCGTCTGCAGCCAGCTCCACGTGCCCCGGCTGCCAGCTATCCCCTTCTACCAGCGCGACGCCTTCGACTGGGTCGAAGCGCTGGAAGCCAAGACTGACGCCATCACCGCGGAACTGACCGCGGTGATGGCCCAGGATCGGGGCGAATTCAAACCCTACATCGCCTACCAACCGGGCACCCCGGTCAACCAGTGGCAGGAGCTGAACCACTCCCAGCGCTGGAGCAGCTATTTCCTGTGGCGCCACGGCCAGCCGGTCACCGAACACCTTCACAGTTGTCCGCAAACCGCGCAGGCGCTGGTAGCGGTCGACATGGCCGACATCGGCGGCCTGTGCCCGAATGCGATATTTTCGGTCCTGGCGCCGCACACCCGAATCCCGCCGCACCACGGCGAAACCAATGCCCGCGTGATCGTGCACTTGCCGCTGGTGGTGCCCGAGCACTGCCTGTACCGGGTCGGCTTCGAGCAACGGCGCTGGAAGGTCGGCGAAGTCCTGGTCTTCGACGACAGCATTGAGCACGAAGCGCGCAACGACAGTGATGAACTGCGCGTGGTACTGATCTTTGACGTCTGGAATCCGCTGCTGTCGCCCGGCGAGCGCGACATGGTCAGGACCTTGTCGGCGGCCACCCGGGAGTTCCAGCGCCAAGGCTGAGGAGGCACATTCCGCCTTGATCAGCGGGCCATGCAAGCCATCCCTGGGCCGCGATCGCGCCAGGCGGAACACATTTTGACAAGAGGGTTATTGCATGGATAAGACTCAGCCAAACGGCGCGCTGGCGGATTCGGCGCTTCAACAACAGCTTGCACAGGGATTCGCGCTGCTGCAGCAGGACCGGGTGGCGGATGCCGCCGCGCTCAGCGACAGACTGGTTGCCGCGCATGCTGGCAATGCCGAGGTGCTGTTTTTCGCCAGCGAAGTCCGGCTTGCGGCGGACGACGCCGAATCGGCGCTCGGCTTCATCGCCGCAGCGGTTGACGCGGCCCCCGGCCAACTGCCCCTGCTGCTGAAGAAAGCCGACAACCTGATCATGCTGCGGCGCCGGACGGATGCGCGGCAGGTGGCGGCAGCCGCGGTTGCTGTTGCCGGCGACGATGGCCGGGCGCTTTGGGAGATCGGCAAGGTCTACAGCAGGTGCGACGACCCGGTGAGCGCGCGCCAACTTTACGAAAAGGCGCTTGCGGCCAAGGGTAGCAATCCCGGCCTGCTGTACGACTTGGCTACCGCACAGTTTCATACCGGGGACGTCGCTGGCGCGGAAAACAATCTCGAGGCGTTTCTGGCGCACGCCCCCAGGACCGGACACGCCCTGTATCTGCGCTCGACCCTGCGCCGACAGACCGATGCGCGCAACCATGTCGCGGACCTTGAAGCGCGGTTGACGGCCGGGTTCCCCAATGCAGTCGGACGCGCCGCCTGCCTGTTTGCGCTTGCCAAGGAGCTTGAGGATCTGGGGCAGGCCGACAAGTCTTTTCCCGTGCTTGCCGAAGCAGCCGCGCTCAAGCGTCAAACCCTCACCTACGACGCCGCGGCAGAACGTGCCTCGATCGACGCTGTCCGCGCGGCGTATACGCCAGAGGTGATGCAAACGGAAGTCGCAGGCCATGACGAAGAGGGGGCTATTTTCATCGTCGGCATGCCGCGCTCCGGCACCACATTGGTCGAACGCATGCTGGGCCGCCACAGCGAGGTGAAATCAGCAGGCGAGCTGCTGGATTTCGGTCAGGTGCTGGCGGCGGCTACCCAAAAATGCCTGGAAGCCAACCCCGGCAAGACCGTGGTCGAAGCCTCGCTGTTGATCGATTTTGCCGCGCTTGGTCGCGACTACATGGCCAGCGCGCGCGAGGCAGCCTCGGGCAGCCACATGTTCATCGACAAGATGCCGATCAACTACATCTACTGCGGCCTGATCAAGAAGGCACTGCCCAATGCGCGGATCATCCATCTGGTGCGTGACCCCATGGACAGCTGTTACGCCGTCTACAAAACCTTGTTCAACCAGGCCTACTATTTTTCGTACGACCTTGACGAGTTGGCGGCCTATTACACCACCTACCATCAACTGATGCGACATTGGCATGCCGTTATGCCCGGTGCCATCCTGGATGTGCACTACGAGGAACTGGTGGCCGATACCGAAGGCCAGGCACGCCGCATTCTTGCCTGGTGCGGCCTGGATTGGCAGGCGACGGTGCTGACGCCATCGGAGAACGAAAATCCTTCGACGACCGCGAGCGCGGCGCAGGTCCGCGAACCGGTTTACACCAGTTCCGTGCAGAAATGGCGCAGCTACGAAGCCGGTCTCGCGCCCCTCAAGGCCCAGCTGGTAGCGGCCGGCATTGTTGATGCCCAAGGGTGGGATTTGTCGGATCCGGATGCGTCGGCCAACGTGCTGCCGCAACCCTGAGCCCGCTGGCTACCGCGACAGCGACTACTTCTTCCTGAAGATCAAGGCCGCTTTTCCCGGTAATCCGTGAAGAACCAAAAAAAAGCGGCGGGCCAAGGCCCGCCGCTCAATGGTTACACGTTGGATCCGGATCTTAGAACTTGGCGGTGAAACTGGTGAAGATGAAACGGCCCGCCTGGTCATAGCCGAATGGCGCGTTGCCGTTCGTCGCCAGGGTGTTGCCGACCAGCGGTGGCTCCTTGTCGGCGATATTGTTCACGCCGACCGTCAGCTCGCCCCAGGTGCCGACCAAGGCCGAAGCCGACAGGTCGATGTAGTTGAAGGCCTCCAACTTGCCGTCACCCAGACAGCCTGCCGTACCCGAATCGCAAAGCAGTTTGTCGGTGGTGAGCGGGACGCCCTTTATATTGACATAATCCATGTCGCCGAAATAGCGCCAGCGCAGGTTCGCGGTGAACCAGTCGCGGGAGTAGCGCAGATTGGCGATGTGACGCCACTTGGGCGACTGGCACTGGACGTTGATCGTGCCAGCGCAATCGTAGGTGGCCTCGTCGCTCGCGGGCGCCAGCGGGGCGATCTGCTGCTCCAGCAGGTAGTTGCCCTGGAACGAGGTCGACATCCGACCACCGAACATGTCCCAGCGGTAGTTGGCGCCCAGATCCAGGCCGCGGAAGTGCCGCTCACCGAAGTTGCCGGTCAAGTTGGTGACATGACCCGAAGTCACTGGATCGTTGCCGCGCCACAGGTCGCCGTTGACCGGATTGCGGTGCACCAGGCCGCACAGGGTCGGGTCGCCAGTCAGCCCGCATTGATCCAGGATGGTTTGGGCGCCGACGGTGGAGATGGTTTTTTCGAGCTTGATGTCGTAGTAGTCGAGGCTGACATTCAAATCGTTGGTCGGATTGACCACGAAGCCCAGGGTATAGGTATCGGCCGCTTCGGGCTTGAGCTCGAGGTTGCCGCCGATGAACTGGTTGTACTGCCCCGCCACGTTATCCGGGACCGAGCCGTAGCGGCCGGCGGGCACGCCGGTGCGGGCGCACTGTTCCGCTGTGAACGTGGGAGCGGGCCCGGCGCAGGGATCGGTACCGGCGAACAGCGCAATCTGCTGGGAGGAGAACAGATCGCTGATGCCGGGAGCGCGGATGGCATGGTTGAATCCGCCGCGCACCCTGAACATGCCCAGATCCGCATTGAAGCCGAGCTTGTAGGTCTCGGCCTTGCCCGCGAGGTTGTAATCCGAGATGCGATAGCCGAGGTCCAGGTCCAGAGCCTTCAGGAAACCCATGTCCCTGACGACCGGGACGCCGGCTTCCGCGAACAACTCCTTGACGGTGATTTTGCCGGAGACCGGGACAGACGGCCCGCCCGCGCCGGCGAAGTTGCCGGCCTGGCTGTCGCTGTCGGCGGTGAACGCGTACTTCTCCTCGCCGCTTACGCCACCCACGGCCACCGCGATCTTCTCGCCATTGGCCCAGGGCAAGCCAAAGCCGAGGTCACCGGTGATGAAGGCTGTAACCGAGGACGCCTGGGTCTGGGTATTGAGCAGGCTGGTACCGGCGAGCGCCCTCGCGGCCTCGGCGGTCACGCCGCCCGGGATAAAGACGTTGTAAGGGATGCAGCCGGTGAAGGAGCCGGCTTGGCAGCCGAGGATGGCATCGACAATGCGGGTGGACAGGAAGTCGTTGCTGCCTATGACATCGTTTTTGGTCTGGCCGTACACGAAGTAGGCGTTATAGGACCAGTTGTCGTCGATCGCGCCTTCGGCACCGGCCACCACGCGGAATTGCGACGTGTCGCTGGCAAAGTGGCGCGGGCCGCCTTCGACGTTGCGCTTGGCGACATAGATGTCGACCGGGCCGGCGGCAGGATCAAAGCCGAGGTCAGCGCAGGCGCTGCCGATCAGCGGATCGGCGCAGTCGATTCCGGGCACCAACGTGAAGAAGGCACCGGACTCGGCGACCTGGATCGCATCCTTCTTGTTGATGTACATGGTCTCGAGATAGGGCTTGAAATGTTCGTTGACCTCGTACTTCAGCGAGCTGCCGAAGGTATAGCGCTCATCCGGGCGCTGGTAGTAGTTGATCGGCGCGTAGTTGTAGGGTGCGCCGTACGCGTTATTGAAGCTGCCGTCTGGATTGAGACTGGCCGATGAACCGCCAACGCCGGGCTGGTAGAAATAGAAATTGCCGGCAGCATTGGTGGCCGAGCCACCGCAGCGGGTTCCGGCGGCGTTCAAGGCGCACGACGAATAGTCGCGCTGGCCCTGGAACAGTGCATCGTTCTTGCGCCAGGTCAACCACGCCATGGCGTGGCCGCGGCCATCGGCGAAGCTGCTGCCCGCGGCGACATCGATGTTGGTGCTATCGCCGTCGAAGCCGGAACCGCCCGTGGGAGTGACGAAATTGCGGTCCTTCAGCTTGCCCTGGATGTAGTCGTTGTCATTGTTGTGCTGGTAGGCCGACTTGCCGACGCTGACTTTGAAGCCTTCGAAATCGGTGTCGAGGATGAAGTTCACGACGCCGGCGACGGCGTCCGAGCCGTACACGGCCGAAGCGCCGCCGGTCAGGATGTCGACCCGCTTCACCATGAAAGCCGGGACGATGCTGATGTCGGGAGCCTCGAAGGCGCCAGGCGCCAGACGTATGCCGTTGACCAGGGTCAGGGTGCGCTGCGGACCCAGACCGCGCAGGTTGACGGTCGGGTAACCTGTGGCGCCGTTGTTTTGGAACGAGTCGAAAACCGGCGACATCTGCGGATACTGGCCGACCAGGTCCTCGACGCGAGTGGTGCCGGTGAACTGGAACTCTTCCTGCGCGATTTCCGCCACGGGAGAGGATGCAGTGATCGTCTGGCTCTTGATGCGCGTACCAGTGACGACGATGCGGTCGAGCTCGGTAGCTTGCTCGTCGGTCGTGGGGGGTGTGGTCGTGGGGGGGGTGTCTTGGGCGAATGCAATGCCCGTACCCGTGATGGCAGTTGCGCCCACGGCGAGCGCGAAAACGATCGCGTCGCGGAGCTTGGTGGTCTTCAAGGTCATCTCTCTCTCCAAGTGAGGCTGTGTTTCCCATGGGAACCTCCCCGGTGGAGTCAAGAAAGACGCCAAAGCCGGCAAGGCCGGGGCCGATCATAGCCCCCCTCGGCGAAAAATTAAAGTGTCGTTAATGCGCGGCCGGAAAGGCCGGCAGGGCGCGGGTTTCAGCGGCCCTGGTTCAGAGATCCTGCTGGTAGCGGACGTAGGGCACGGTGCCCTCTTCGACGTTGTCGTCGCGGCTGGTCGAGAACGGGTTCTTGCCACGGGTGACGACATTGTCGGCGCCGACCGTGAGCTGGCCGCTCCACGGGGTGCGCCAGGTCAGGCCGAGGCCCAGGCCTTCGAATTTCGGCTGGCCGGGGGTATCGATGACATGGCCGACGATGCTGGCACTGAAGGCGCCGAAGCCGCCGCCAACCGCCAGGCTCTTGCTGTTCCAGCGATCGGCGAGGTCGGGGAATTCGGTCGGCGAAGCCAGGCGCGCCTTGGCGACGGTGCCAGCGATCGAGACGTAGCCCCGATTGCCGACATTTTTTTGCGCGAACACGCCCAGATCCCGGATATCGACCTTGCTGGTACCGGCAGTGCCGGGTACCAGCCAGGCCGGCAGGGTGTCGCGGCCGCTGCCGGCGGTCAGCCCAAACCTGCCGCCACCATGGTTCAGCGCTGCGGTCACGCTGGTGCGGCGGCTGCCATTGTCGTCGCCGAGGCCATCGCCAAGGGTGGCGAGCATGCAATTGTTGGCCAGGCTGCCGATGGCGCTGGCAACGCCACTCTTGCGGTCGCACAGCAGCGCCAGCGAGTCGCCCGCCTCCAGGCCAAAGGTGGCATCCAGCGAATTGTTGCCGAAGCGCCAGCGCGTGCCGGCTTCTGCCTCGCCGGTGGGTTCGAGCACCAGCAGCGCCTCGAGCTTGCCGCTGGCGCTGTTCCAGACCGGCAGGACGGCTTGGTCACCGCGCGCCTGGTCACTGCGCTTGGCCGCCGATTGCGCAGCCGCGCCCGTCGCCACGCCGATGGCGAGCAACAGGGCAAGTGGCAATTGCAGCAGGCGGATAGACATGGCGGGCATGTGACTCACGGCCGAGTGTTCGAGTTCCCCGGGTATACAAGTCTGAACTTAACCGATTTATGTTTCCTTAACAATGTCGCTGGAGGCAGGTGAAGTCACTGCAGACGTTCGGGCGCTTCCAGTTCGATCCCGTGGCGGGCGAACAATTCGGCGACCTGGTCGGCATCGAAATGGTATTGCTGGCCGCAGAATTCGCAACGGATTTCGGCCACGCCATCGGCCGCGGCGGCCTGCGCTTCCTCCTCGCCCAGCGACTGCAGCATCGAGGACACCCGTTCGCGCGAGCAGGAGCAACCGAAGCGCAGCGGCCGCTGGCCCAGTACCTGCGCGTCCTCCTGGTGGAACAGGCGATGCAGCAGGTCAGCGACCGGCCAGTCGAGCAGTTCCTGCATCGACAAGGTATCGAACAACGCACTCGCGCGATTCCAGCCGTCCTCATCACCACTGTCGCCCGGCAGCTTCTGCAGCATCAGCCCGACCGCGCGATCCGGGCTGGTGGCCAGCAGCAGCCGGGTCGGCAGTTGCTCTGACTGGCGGAAATAATCCTCGAACGCCCCCGCGAGCGAGTCCGAAGCCAGTGTCACCATGCTCTGGTAGCGCATCGGCTCGTGGCCTTCTGCGGCCGGGTTCTCGATCGTGATCGCCAGCAACGCATCCGGACCGAGCGCGCGCAGGTCGCGCGAGATTTCCGCGCCTTCCTCGATCTGGGCGATGCCGCGCAGGGTCCCGGCGGCGGTGCATTCGGCGAACAGGGTGCGCAGCGGGCCGTCGCCGCGCAGCTGGATCGACAAGCGGCCGTCGAGCTTGGCGTGGCCAGTGAACAGGGCGGCGGCCGCGGCGGCCTCGCCGAGCAGTTCCATGGCCGCGAGCGGCGGAGTCTCATGGGGCGGAGTCCCATGGGAGCTGGCGGCACGTTCGCGGATCTGCTGCCAGGTGGCGTCGAGGCGCACGTGCACGCCGCGCACGCCGGCGCCGTCGAGCAGGAAGCGGGTCAGGGTGTCGCGATCGTGGACAGGTTCGGTCATGGTCGTCTCGTGCAAGTTGCGCGACATCCGGGTCATGCTATCGGACAGCGTGCATCCGACGGCGTGCATCGGACGCAGTGCACGAGATGATGGCAAGCCGGATCAATGGGGATGGGGAAACGCTAGTGCAAGCCACGCCGGTGCAAGCCATGCCGCAACCGACATTCAGCTCGCCGCCCGTGCGCCGCCGCCGCTGGCTGCGCTGGTTGCTGCTGCTGCCACTGTTGTTGCTGCTGCTGTCGGTGCTGCAGGTGCTGCTGCTGCGTTTCGTCGATCCGCCGTTCTCGACTTTCATGGCCGCGCGCCAGCTGTCGGCGTGGGGTGGTGGCGACTGGAAATTCGGCGTCGCTTACGACTGGCGCGACCTCGACCACATCGCGCCGAGCCTGCCGCTGGCGCTGGTCGCGGCCGAGGACCAGAACTTCGCGAACCATTATGGCTTCGACTTCGAGGCAATCGAAAAGGCGCGCCGCCACAACGCGCGCGGCCGCAAGCTGCGCGGCGCCAGCACCATCAGCCAACAGGTGGCGAAGAACCTGTTCCTGTGGAGCGGCCGCAGCTGGGTACGCAAGGGGGTCGAGGCCTGGTACACGGTGCTGATCGAGACGCTGTGGCCGAAGTACCGCATCCTGGAGATGTAC
Organism: Luteimonas sp.; assembly: GCA_035543275.1. Lineage (GTDB taxonomy): Bacteria > Pseudomonadota > Gammaproteobacteria > Xanthomonadales > Xanthomonadaceae > Cognatiluteimonas. The sequence goes on from DASZZT010000048.1 coordinate 43,898, forward strand.
GCCAACATCGCCGAATTCGGCGACGGCGTGTACGGCGCGCAGGCCGCGGCTCGCAGCTTCTTCGGCAAGGATGCAGCCCGGCTGAGCCCGGCCGAGAGCGCGCGGCTGGCGGCGGTGCTGCCCAGCCCCAGGCGCTACAACGCCGCGCATCCGGGGGCTTACGTGCAGCGCCGCAGCAATGCGATCCAGCGACAGATGCGCTATATCGGCGGCAACGATTATCTGCGCTCGCTCGACTGAGCGGGCAGCAGCGCACGCGCGACCAGCAGCGCCAGCGCGGCGCCGGCGAGTTGTGCGGCGATGAAGCCGGATGCATCGAGCGGACGGATGCCGGCGAACGTCTGCGTCAGCGCGCGGGCGATCGTTACCGCGGGGTTGGCGAACGAGGTGCTGGCGGTGAACCAGTACGCGGCGAAAATCCAGCTGGCCACCAGCGCCGGCAGCGCAGCGGGACGGAAGCGCGCGCCGAGCAGGATCGTCAACAGCAGGCCGAATGTCGCCACGCCTTCGCTCAACCATTGCCCCGCACCGCTGCGCATGCGGATGCCTGGCTGCCACAGCGCGCTGTCGAACATCGCATGCGCGAGCAGAACACCGAGCACAGCGCCGGCGATCTGCACCGCGATGTAAGCGGCCGCGGGGGCCGGCAGGGTTGCTCCGCCCAGCTTGATGCCCAACGTCACCGCCGGATTGAAGTGCGCGCCGGAAATCGGGCCCAGCAACGCAATCAGCACATATAGCCCCGCCGCAGTCGCAGCGGCGTTGGCCATCAGTGCGACTGCAACGTTTCCCGCCGCCAGGCGCTCACCCATGATCCCGCTGCCGACCACGATCGCGAGCAGCAGCAGGGTGCCGAGGAATTCGGCCAACAGAGCACGGCGTGCGCTCATGCCAGCGATGCCAGCAGGGCACGCACGCGCACGCCGATCTCGTCGCGCACGGCACGATAACCGGCGTCGTCCATGTTGCGCGGATCGGGCAACGCCCAATTCTCGCGCCGCTGCGCCGGCACCCACGGGCAGCTGTCGCCGCAACCCATGGTGACCACCGCGTCGAACTCGATCCCGGCGATGTCATCCAGGGATTTGGACTGGTGCTTGGACAGGTCGTAACCGAGCTCGTGCATGAAGCGGATCGCCTTGGGGTTGATCACTCCCGACGGTCGAGAACCGGCGCTGTGCGCCTTGATGGCGTCACCGCCTTCGATCCTGGCGAACGCCTCGGCCATCTGGCTACGGTTGGAGTTTTCGACGCAGACGAACAGGACACGCATGCCTAGTTGCTCGCGGTGGGTGAGCACAGGGCTGGCCCGGTTGCAGTGCAACCGGCGCCGGCGCAGCAGTTCTCGGTGAGGTAGACAATCAAGGCATTCATCTGCCCGAAGTCGGCGCGTACGCGGATCACCCGGCCCTCGCGTTCGTCGGCGACCAGGCCCGCCGCGCGCAGCACGTTGAGATGCGCGCTCAGCGTGGCTGGCGGCAGGTCGAGCTGCTCGCGCAACGCGCCAACGGCCAGGCCATCCGGGCCGGCTTCGACCAGCGCCCGGAATGCGGCGAGACGGCTGATCTGGCCGAGGGCACGAAGGGCGTCCAAGGCGGTGTCGGTGTTCATGATTCTATAGTTCCAGAATTATGGAATTAAGTCAAGTGGCACGATGCGACCGCTACTATTCGGTATGACCCAAGACCAGCTCACCATCGTCATTGCCGCGTTCAACGAGGCTGAGGCCCTGCCGGCGTTGCATCCGCGTATCGCCGCGGTGCTGGACAGCATGCATGGCGGCGGCATGCACGGCGATGGCATCGATGGCCGCGTGCTCTATGTCGACGACGGCAGCCGCGATGGCACCTGGGCGGCGTTGCAGCGCATCGCAATGGCCGATCCGCGGGTGGCGCTGCTGCGGCTGTCGCGCAACTTCGGCAAGGAGGCGGCGCTGACCGCCGGGCTCGACCGCGTCGACGCCGGCGCCGCGCTGATCCTCGATGCCGATGGCCAGGATCCGCCGGAACTGATCCCGCAATTCGTCGCCAAGTGGCGCGAAGGCTATGACGACGTCCATGGCACCCGGGTCGAGCGCGACGGTGAAAGCTGGCTCAAGCGCAGCACCGCGCACGTGTTCTATCGCCTGATCGGGCGCCTGTCGAAGACCCCGATCCCCGAGGACACCGGCGACTTCCGCCTGCTGTCGCCGCGCGCGCTGGCCGCGTTGCGCCAGTTGCGCGAACGCCATCGCTTCATGAAGGGTCTGTTCGGCTGGGTCGGGTTCGCGCAGGTGGCGATTCCCTACCACCGCGAGGTGCGGGTCGCCGGCAGCAGCAAGTTCAACTTCTGGCGGTTGTGGAACTTCGCGCTGGAAGGCATCACCAGCTTCTCGACCGCACCGCTGCGGCTGGCGACCTACCTTGGCGTACTGACCGCGTTGCTGGCGTTCGTGTATGCGCTGTGGATCGTGTTGAAGGCGTTGCTGTGGGGCGATGCGGTCGCCGGTTGGCCGACGATGATGGCGGTGATCCTGTTTCTTGGCGGCGTGCAGCTGATGGCGCTCGGCCTGATCGGTGAATACCTCGGCCGCCTGTACATGGAGTCCAAGCAGCGTCCGCTGTATCTGGTCGACAGCTGGCGACCGGCCACGGGAGTATCCTCGACCCCAGTCTCCATCGCGGAAGAAGACGGCCATGCGCACGGTGCGGCATTTGCTCGAGGCGAAAGCGCCTGAGATCTTCGCCATCGGCCCTGACGCGCCGGTGCTCGATGCGATCAAGCTCATGGCCGAAAAGCGAATCGGTGCCGTGGTGGTGATGCAGGGCGGCAAGCTGGTGGGGATCCTGTCCGAGCGCGACTACGCCCGCAAGATAGTGCTGCTGGGGCGCTCATCGAAGGACACGCCGGTGCGCGACATCATGACTGCCGACGTCATCAGCGTCGGCCTCAACGACACTGCCGACCGCTGCATGCAGATGGTCACCGACAAGCGCATCCGCCACCTGCCGGTGCTCGATGGGGACGCGCTGCTCGGCGTGATCTCGATCGGCGACCTGGTCAAGGCGGTGATCGAGGACCAGCAGCTGGAGCTGGAACAGCTGCAGCGTTACATCGCGAGCTGACCTGCGTTCCTACCGCGGTTATTTGGCGTACTTGCCGCCGCAATTGGAATCCTCACCCGGTCCCAACTCCAGCGTGGCCAGCAGCGCCGCCGGCGGCGCGATACTGCCGAGCACCAGGGCAAGTGCCGCCCGCAGCCCGACGCGCATCATGTCGGGCCGGAAGGAAGGATCCTTGAACGTGCCGCTGACCAGCAGCGGCGAGCGGAATGAAAAGATGCTGCGATCCTTCGGCCGCGGTCGCAGTTTCAGGTTCAGGGTTTCGTCCTTCAGGCTGATGTTGCCTTCACCGACGATGATGGTGTCGGTGGTGTCGAACGCCAGCGCGCGCGTGGTCATGAGGCCGTTGTTGACCGAGAAATCGCCGAACGCGCAGCGGACCGGGATCTTGCTGTCGCCGCGGATCATGAATTTGAGCGCCTCGGCGATGTCCAGGCCGGCATATTCCATCAGCAGGTTGCTGATCTGCCCGCGGCCCATGCCGATCGCGGCATTGCCGTTGCTGCTGCCGAGCATCTGCGCGATCGAGTTGCCGCTGCCACTGAGCGAGACCTTTCCGCCGACCTTGCCGATCGCGTCCTGCGCCAGCTTCACGCCCGGCAGCAGCGGTCCGAGGTTGAGCCCCTTGGCAACGATGTCGGCGCGGGTGCGGATCGTCTTCTCGCGCGCATCCATGCGGATGTCGGAACGGATGTCGCCGCCAGCAACACCGAAGTTCAGCGGCTTGAGCTGCAGCACGCCGTTCTCCAGCAGCAGGTGCGCGTCCATGTCGTCCAGCGGCAGCTTCGGCGAATTGATCCGGTGCGCCTTCCAGCGCACGTCGGCATCCATCGCGCGCAGCTTGTCGAGCTCGTACGGCGTGTCCGGCAAGACCTTGCTGCGCGCTTGCTGGCGTGCGGCTTGCGCGGCGAGTTCCGGGTTGGTGCTTTCCTTGCCACCGGCCTGCGGCGCGGCGCCGACGAAGCCGGCGAGATCGTCGAAGTCCAGGCGCTTGGACACGAGGTTTGCGCGCAGGTAAGGTCGCGGCCCGCCGTTGGTGACGCTGGCGCTGCCGGACAGATCACTGTCGCCGACCGTGCCGTTGAAACCATCGTAATGCCAGGTGATGTGATCGCCCTTGGCGTCGCGGGTGAGACGGCCGTCGAGCGCGTACGGCGGCGTCGGCGGGATGGCGATGCCGAGCAATGGATACAGGTCGGCCAGACTCTTGCCCGACAGCGCGAGCTTGAGGTCGAAGTCGCGCAATCGCAGCGGATCGAGCAGGGTGCCGCGCGCATGCGCCTTGGTGGCGCCGGCCTGCGCGTGCGCGTCGATCCGGTACGGACGCTCGCTGTCGCGCAGGTCCAATGGCGATTCGGCGCGGCCGCGGACGCTGAACTTGTTGCCCTGCCAGCGGCCGCCGCCTGCGACGTCGATCGGCGGCGCAGCATTCTTGCCACCTGCTTGCGCGGCACTGTCGACGGAGACGTCGATGTCGGTCTTCGCCGCGCCATCGATGAAGCGCAACTGGCCGTCGTCGATCCACAGCCGGCGGAACTGCGGCTGCATCCCGTCCTTCTCGCCGAACACCCAGTTGCCGATGCCCTTGGGTCCTTTTTCCAGCTGCAGGTGCGGCTTGCTGAGGCGGATGTCGGGGATCAGTACCTCGCGCCGCAACAACAACGGCCACACCTCAATGCCGAACTCGAGCCCCTGCGTACTGGCCATGGTCGGCGCCTTCGACCACGCGGCATTGCCGAAGCTCAGTGTCTCGGCACGGATCGTGGTGACGCGGCCGAGGTCGACATCCAGATTGCCGCCGATCTCGAAGCTGCGCCCGGTGCGCGCCTGGACCTGGCGTTCGATCGGACCTTTGAACCAGTTCCAGTCCCACAACACGATCAGCACGACGATCGCGATCGTCAGCAGCCCCAGCGCGATCCACCACGGATGTCGCGCCAGCGCGGCGAACGGTGTCGGCGCATGCGGCGTTTCGGTTGGAGGCGATCGGGTCATGTGCCAGTGGCCGGAATCAGGAGACGCGCTTCAATCCGGGCGGCAATTCCACTGCCCGCCTTCGTCCTGGCTGAGCTGGCCACCCTCGCTGCCGATCGCGAAACTGAGCGCCTCGCCGGCAAACGCCGGCGGTGAACTGTCGGCAACGCCCGGCAAATCGACCACACGGCCGTCGGACAGCGTCACCCGCGCGCCTTCGCTGCCGAGGATCTCGACCTTGTTGCCGTCGTCGCAGCTGTAACCCATGGTGATGTTACCGGTGGAATCGGAAGCCGGCTCGACGGCGGCTGGCGCCGACGCAGTCGTGGCGGTTTCGCCGGAAGCGGCTGGCGGTTGCTGGCGGTTGCAGGCGGCCAGCGCGAGACAGGCGACGGGAATCGCAAACAGGATGCGCATCGGAGTGCTCCTCGGTCAAAAGATGCCGACACCATCGGCATTGACGGGTCAAGCCATGGTGAAGCCGGATATGGTGCAGCCCGAACCGTGTGGCAGCGCCGCGACGATCCGGCCCCAGGATTCGCTGCTAATCGACCGCCACCGCGTGCGCGTGTTCACGCGTGGCCGAGAAACGCACCGCGGGCGCACGCTCCTGCGCCAGTTGCAGGTTGACGCGAGTCGGGGCGAGGTAGACGAGTTCACCGGCACCATCGATCGCAAGGTTCATCGCGTTCTTCTCGCGGAATTCCTCTAGCTTCTTCGCGTCGTCGCAATGCACCCAGCGTGCGGTCGTGACCTGCACCGGCTCGAACGCCGCATCGACGCCGTATTCGTCCTTCAGCCGGTAGGCGACCACCTCGAACTGCAGCGTGCCGACCGCACCGAGGATCAGGTCGTTGCTCATCAGCGGGCGGAAGAACTGCGTCGCACCTTCTTCCGACAGCTGTGCCAGGCCCTTGTGCAGCTGCTTGAGCCTGAGCGGATCGCGCAGGCGCGCGCGGCGGAATAGTTCAGGCGCGAAATTCGGAATGCCGGTGAACGACAGCATCTCGCCCTGGGTGAAGGTGTCGCCGATCGAGATCGTGCCGTGGTTGTGGATGCCGATGACATCGCCTGGCCACGCAATTTCCACGATCTCGCGATCCGACGCCATGAAGGTCAATGCGTTGGCGAGCTTCATGTCCTTGCCGGTGCGCGCGTGGAAGGCCTTCATGCCGGCTTCGAACTTGCCCGAGCAGATGCGCATGAAGGCGACACGGTCGCGGTGCTGCGGGTCCATGTTGGCCTGGATCTTGAACACGAAGCCAGACAGTTGCGGCTCGTAAGGCGCGACCTCGCGCGACGTAGTCGCGTGCGATTTTGGCGACGGCGCGTGCTCGATGAAGAAATCCAGCAGCAGCTGCACCCCGAAGTTGTTGACCGCCGAGCCGAAGAACACCGGAGTCTGCTTGCCAGCCAGGTACGCGGCCGGATCGAATGGATGCGACGCCCCTTGCACCAGTTCCAGTTCGTCACGCAGTTCGCGCAGCAGTTCGGCGCCCAGTCGTGTTGCCACTTGCGGATCGTCGAGCGAGGCGAAGATCGTCGAATCCTGGCGGGTGAAGTTGCGGCCCGGCTCGTACAGATGCACTTCACCGGTCACCAGGTGCACCACGCCCTTCAGGCGCTGGCCCATGCCGATCGGCCAGGTCACCGGTGCGCACTGGATGCCAAGCACCGATTCGACCTCGTCGAGCAGGTCGACCGGACTCTTGCCCTCGCGGTCGAGCTTGTTGATGAAGGTCATGATCGGCGTATCGCGCAGGCGGCACACCTCCATCAGCTTGATCGTGCGTTCTTCGACACCTTTGGCGACGTCGATCACCATCAGCGCCGAGTCGACCGCCGTCAGCACGCGGTAGGTGTCCTCGCCGAAGTCGGCGTGGCCGGGGGTGTCGAGCAGGTTGACGACGCGGCCTTCGTACGGGAACTGCATCACCGACGAAGTCACCGAGATGCCGCGCTCCTTTTCCAGCGCCATCCAGTCCGAGGTCGCGTGACGCGCGGCCTTGCGACCCTTGACGCTGCCGGCCATCTGGATCGCGCCGCCGAACAGCAGCAGCTTTTCGGTCAGCGTGGTCTTGCCGGCATCTGGGTGCGAAATGATTGCGAAGGTGCGGCGGCGCGCGGCTTCGAGGGAAACATCGGACATGGCGGCGGCGCGCGACGCGTCAGGGAGCGGGGAAGGGCGCCGATTATAACGATGCGGCGCCGCCCGCCCGGTCGGCGGGCAGTCCGCAGGTCAATCAGGCTGTCGCGTCGGCCGTCGCCAGTGTGTCCAGCAGCGCACGACCGTAACGCTCCAGCTTGCCGGCGCCGACCCCGCCGATCCCGGCGAGCGCGTCGAGATCGCCCGGCTGCTGCAGCGCAATCGCGCGAAGCGTGGCGTCGTGGAAGATGACGTAGGCGGGGACGTTCTGTTCGCGGGCCGTGCCCGCGCGCCACGTGCGCAACGATTCGAACCGTGCCAGTGCCGGCGCCGGAAGATCGATCTGCGGTGTGGTAGCGCGCGTATCGCGCTCGCGCCGCCGCGCCTTCGCTGGCGGCTCGGCGCGCAGCGACAGGCTGCGCTCGCCACGCAGCAGCGGGCTGCTCGCCGTGGTCAGGCGCAATGCACCGTGGCCTTCGACATCGGGATCGAGCAGGCCCGCCGCCACCAGTTGCCGGAACACGCTGCGCCATTGCTTCGCGTCGATGTCGGCGCCGATGCCGTAGGTGCTGAGCGTTTCATGGTGGAACTGGCGCACCTTGGCGGTGTCCGCACCGCGCAGCACGTCGATGACGTGCGCGGCACCAAAACGCTGGCCGGTGCGGTACACGCACGACAGCGCCTTCTGCGCAGCGACGGTGCCGTCCCAGCATTGCGGCGGCTGCTGGCAGTTGTCGCAATGGCCGCACGCGCCCGGATGCGCTTCGCCGAAATACGCCAGCAAGGTCTGCCGGCGGCAGCCGATGGATTCGCAATATCCGATCAGTGCATCGAGCTTGCTGTTTTCCAGCCGCTTGCGTTCCGCGCCGGAGTCCGACTCGGCGATCATCCGCCGCAGCAGCACGGCATCGCCGAGTCCGTAGGCGAGCCAGGCCTCGGCCGGCTCGCCATCGCGGCCGGCGCGGCCGGTCTCCTGGTAATAGCCTTCCAGTGACTTGGGCAGGTCCAGGTGCGCGACGAAGCGCACGTCCGGCTTGTCGATGCCCATCCCGAAGGCGATCGTCGCCACCACCACGATGCCGTCCTCGCGCAGGAAGCGGCGCTGGTTTTGTGCGCGCGTCGTCGCATCCAGGCCGGCGTGGTACGGCAAGGCGGCGATACCGCGTTCGGCCAGCGCCGCCGCGGTGGCGTCGACCTTGCGCCGTGACAGGCAGTAGACGATGCCGCTGTCGCCGCGGTGCCCATCGAGGAAATCCTGCAGCTGGCGGCGACTGTCGTCCTTGTGCGTCACCGTGTAACGAATGTTGGCGCGGTCGAACGAACTGACGAATTGCCGCGCATCCTCCAGCGCCAGCCGTTCCACGATCTCGCGTCGGGTCGGCGCATCGGCGGTCGCGGTCAGCGCGATCCGCGGCACCTGCGGCCAGCGTTCGTGCAGCAGGGTGAGTTCGCGGTATTCGCGACGGAAATCGTGGCCCCATTGCGACACGCAATGCGCTTCGTCGATTGCGAACAGGGCGATCGGCGAGCGCTCCAGCAGCGCCAGGAAGCGTGGCGTCAGCAGGCGTTCCGGGGCGACGTAGAGCAGATCGAGATCGCCGGCCAGCAGCGCACGTTCGACCTCGGCGGCAGCGCCCGCATCGAGCGAGGAGTTGAGGAACGCGGCCCGCACCCCGAGCTGGCGCAGCGCCTCGACCTGGTCCTGCATCAGCGCGATCAGCGGCGAGATCACGATCGCGGTGCCGGCACGCAGCAACGCGGGCAACTGGTAGCACAGCGACTTGCCGCCACCCGTGGGCATCAGCACCAGCGCATCGCCACCAGTGACGATGTGGTCGACGATCTGCGCCTGCTCGCCGCGGAAGGCATCGAAACCGAAGACGTGGCGGAGCTGGGCGAGGGCGGCGTCGGACATGTGGCTAGGGTAGCAAGCGGCGCACCCGTGCCCAGCGGACTGGTGCCCGCCGCAGCGTAGGATTTTTCCGCGGGCGTGGTTTTGTAGAGCCGAGCTTGCTCGGCTCCGTAACCTGGTCAGCCGAGCAAGCTCGGCTCTACAGAGGACGTTCGGCTACTGCAGCAGCGAGCGCAGCATCCAGGCGTACTTCTCGTGGGCCTGCAGGCGCTGCGTGAGCAGGTCGACGGTGGGATCGTCGCCGGCGTCGTCGGCACCCTTGAGCACCTTGCGCGCGGTGCGGCAGACTGCTTCGTTACCGACGGTGAGCTGGCGCACCATTTCGCGCCAGTCGGCGCTGTCGCCCAGGCCCGGTTCCTCGGCAATCGAGCTGAGCCGGGTGAACTCGGCATACGAGCCCGGCGCGTTGAACCCGAGCGCGCGGATGCGTTCGGCGATCTCGTCCAGCGCGGTCCATTGCTCGGTGTACTGGGTCTCGAACATCACGTGCAGCGCGTTGAACATCGGCCCGGTGACGTTCCAGTGGAAGTTGTGGGTCTTCAAGTACAGCGTGTAGCTGTCGGCGAGGAAATGCGACAGGCCGTCGGCGACATGCTTGCGATCGGAGGCCGAGATCCCGATATCGATGGCGGGCGCGTTGCCGGTGGCGCCGACCGGCGATTTCGATTTGCCGGACTTGCTCTTGCCTGGTTTGGACGAGGCCATGCGCGTTCTCCCTTCGTGGATGCTTGCGGCGACAATAGGCCTTCACGCCTGCCGTGTGAAATGGATTGTTTCTTTCGCCCCAATCAATGAATCCTATGGCCAGCCACTTTTATCGGTATGCGTGTTGCATGGCGCGCGGCGGCGCGTTGAGAGTTCTCGCAAGCGAGTGCGGCCGTGGCGCGGCGCGCTGCGGCGCGTGTAGCACCCTCGCAAGCGGATGCGGCCGCGGCGCCAATCAATGAATCCTATCGACACCGATGCCAAAGCGACGTTAAACCAGGCCCGTCGCGCCATCGACGGCGCGCTGAGCCGCGACCGTGGCCGCCTGCATGGCCTGTGGTCGCGGTGGAGCGGCAAGTCGACGGACGAAAAGGCACAAGCCGCGTTCGCGCAGGCGCTGGCGAATTCGGTGGCACAACGCGAGGCGCGGGCTGCGTCGTTGCCGCGGGCGCCAGTCGCCCCGTTGCTTCCAATTGCGGGCGAAGCCGAGCACATCGTCGCCCTGATCCGTACGCATCCGGTCGTGGTGATCGCCGGCGAGACCGGATCGGGCAAGACCACGCAAATCCCCAAGCTGTGCCTGGCCGCCGGCCGCGGCGCCGCCGGGATGATCGGCTGCACCCAGCCGCGCCGTATCGCCGCGCGTGCGGTGGCACGTCGCGTCGCGGAAGAATTGAACACGCCGCTCGGCAGCGTTGTCGGCTACCAGGTGCGCTTCACCGACAATGTCAGCGAACAGACCGCGATCAAATTCATGACCGACGGCATCCTGCTGGCCGAGATCCAGTCCGATCGCTGGCTGTCGCGTTACGACACGATCCTGATCGACGAGGCGCACGAGCGCAGCCTCAACATCGACTTCCTGCTCGGCTACCTCAAGCAGTTGTTGCTCAAACGCCGCGATCTCAAGGTCATCGTCACCTCGGCGACGATCGACACCGAACGCTTCTCCGCGCACTTCGACAATGCGCCGGTGGTGAACGTCGAGGGTCGTGGTTATCCGGTGACGGTGCGCTACCGGCCGTTGGGGGAAAGGGGGTCAGAGTCACTTTCCCCCACGCGCGCTGGAGGCTTGCGCGGTTCAGCGAGGGAAAGTGACTCTGACCCCCTTTCCCTTCCCGTCACCATTTCCGTCAACGACGGCATCGTCGGCGCCTGCGACGAGATCACCCGCGAGGATCCGCGCGGCGACGTGCTGATCTTCCTGTCCGGCGAGCGCGAGATCCGCGACGCCCACCAGGCGCTGGAGCGGCGCAAGTACCGCGAAACCGAGGTGCTGCCGCTGTACGCGAGGCTGTCGGTGCGCGACCAGGATCGCGTGTTCAATCCGGGCACGAAGCGCCGCATCGTACTGGCGACCAACGTCGCCGAGACCTCGCTGACGGTGCCGCGCATCCGCTACGTTGTCGATCCCGGCCTGGCGCGGGTCAAGCGCTACAGCCCGCGCGGCAAGCTCGACCGGCTGCACATCGAACCGATC
>DASZZT010000049.1:0-5511 GCA_035543275.1 Luteimonas sp.
TGATCGTCGATGCCTGGTCCGAAGGCGCGGTCCAGCCGTGACTGCGGTGGCCGACGGGTCTGGCTGGTCGGTTTGGCCGGCGCCGGCCAAGCTCAACTTGTTCCTGCAGATCACCGGCCGTCGCGCCGATGGTTACCACGCGTTGCAGACGGTGTTCCGGCTGCTCGACTGGGGCGACTGCATCCGGCTGCGGGTGCGGGAGGATGGTCGGATCGTCCGTCATGGCGAATCCGCCCGCGGTGTCGCGGGGGCTGATGACCTCGCCGTACGTGCTGCAAAATTGTTGCAATCGTCGGTTAATTGCCGACAAGGTGCCGATATCGTCGTCGAAAAGAAGATTCCTGCCGGCGCTGGCTTTGGCGGCGGATCCTCGGACGCCGCGACCGTGCTGGTCGCGCTCGATGCCTTGTGGGGTCTGAATTTAGGCATCGATCGGCTCGCCGCCCTCGGCTTGCAGCTTGGCGCCGATGTCCCGGTCTTCGTCCGTGGCGACAATGCCTGGGCCGAAGGCGTCGGCGAGTTGCTCACCCCGATTGAGCTGCTGCCGGCGTGGTACGTGCTGGTCGATCCCGGCGTCCACGTGCCGACCGCGGAATTGTTCCAAGCCCCTGAATTGACGCGGGATGCGGCGCCCGCGACAATATCCAACTTCGTTTCGGCTGCGCTTGCAAAACGTGAAGTGCTCGGCAATGCATTCGAGCCGGTACTGCGTCGCCGCGAACCAGCCATCGAGGCTGCGTTCGCTGCTTTGGCGCGGATCGGCCGGCCGCATTTGACCGGGTCGGGCGGTGGCTGCTTCGTCGAATTCGGCGATCGCGTTTCCGCGCAAGCCGGACTGGCATTGCTGCCGCCGGATCTGCGGGCGTGGATCGCACCAGGTGCGGCACGGTCGCAGTTGCATGTGGCGCTCGCGGCGTGGTCCACGCGTACTTAAATCGCTTACTTGAATAATGCAGGGGCGTCGCCAAGTGGCCCAAGGCACCAGGTTTTGATCCTGGCATCCGCAGGTTCGAATCCTGCCGCCCCTGCCACTACGAGCCCGCGAGCCGGCACATCGCGTGTGGTTTTCAGAATAGAAACACTGTGTGGCGCTAACCGGAAACAGGACAATGCAAGTCGATCGCAATCTGCTTGTCTTCACCGGCAACGCCAACCGGCCGCTGGCCGCAGCGGTATGCAAGGAACTGGGCGTGCGCCCGGGCAAGGCGCTGGTCGGCCGCTTCTCCGACGGCGAAGTGCAGGTCGAGATCGAGGAGAACGTGCGCGGTCAGGACGTGTTCGTGTTGCAGTCGACCTGCGCGCCGAGTGCCGAGAACCTGTTTGAACTGCTGGTGCTGATCGACGCGCTCAAGCGCGCATCGGTGTCCAGCGTGACCGCGGTGGTGCCCTATTTCGGTTATGCGCGGCAGGACCGGCGGCCACGCTCGGCGCGGGTGCCGATCACCGCGAAAGTGGCGGCGCAGATGTTTTCCACCGTTGGTACCGACCGCGTGCTGACGGTGGACCTGCATTCCGACCAGATCCAGGGGTTCTTTGATATCCCGGTCGACAACGTTTACGCCTCGCCGCTACTGCTCGCCGACATCTGGCGCGCCTACGGCACCGAGAACCTGATCGTGGTGTCGCCGGACGTTGGCGGCGTGGTACGCGCCCGGGCGATCGCCAAGCGCCTGGACGATGCGGACCTGGCGATCATCGACAAGCGCCGGCCGAAAGCCAACGTCGCCACGGTGATGAACATCATCGGCGACGTCAGCGGCAAGATCTGCGTGCTGGTCGACGACATCGTCGATACCGCCGGAACCTTGTGCGCGGCGTCGGCGGCGCTCAAGGCGCAGGGCGCGACCAAGGTGGTCGCGTACTGCACGCATCCGGTGCTGTCGGGTGTGGCGCTGGACAACTTGAACAAGTCGCAGCTCGACGAGCTGGTGGTGACCGACACCATCCCGCTCAGCGATGCCGCCCGGGCCTGTACGCGGATCCGCCAGATCAGCGTCGCCGAGTTGCTGGCCGAGACGATCCGCCGCATCGCCTTCGGGGAATCCGTCAGTTCGCTGTACGTGGACTGACATACAGCGCTCACCTGGTCGCGGGTGAGCGATATCACCGCCGCGAGGCGGTTTCATTGCAACAAAGCGAGTAAACCAAGATGTCCAATGAACACAAGATCACGGCCTCTGGTCGCACGGACGAGGGGAAGGGTGCGAGCCGCCGCCTGCGTCATGCGGCACAGATCCCGGCCATCGTCTACGGCGGTCACGCCGATCCGGTCAGCATTCAGCTCGAGCACGAGAAGACCTGGCTCGCGAGCAAGAACGAGTGGTTCTACTCGTCGATCCTGTCGCTCGACCTCGACGGCAAGGTGCAGAAGGTGCTGCTGCGTGACATGCAGCGCCATCCGTACAAGCAGCGGATCATGCACCTGGACTTCCAGCGCGTGAGCGAGAACGAGGCGATCCGCATCGCGGTGCCGCTGCACTTCATCAACGTCGACAACTCGCCTGCAGGCAAGGCCGTCGACATCGCGGTCACCCACGAACTCAACGAGATCCAGGTCAGCTGCCTGCCGAAGGATCTGCCGGAGTTCATCGAGATCGACCTGGGCGAGCTCAAAGCCGGTGACACCATCCACTTGTCGCAGGTGAAACTGCCGGCGGGGGTCGAGGTGCCGGAGCTCAAGCTTGGCGCCGACCACGACGTCGCGGTGGTGGTGGCACGTCATGTGCGCGAGGAAGTAGAGGAAGTCGTGCCGGCCGAGGAAGGCGTCGAAGCGCCGGCCGCCGAGCCGGAAGCCGGCGAAGCCGCGGGCGAGGGCAAAGGCGAGTAATCGCCACGCGCCGGGGCGCCTGCGGGCGCCCCGGCGCGTGCTTTCGCGATGGCCGGTTTGCGACTCATCGTCGGGCTGGGCAATCCCGGTCCCGAGCATCTCAGGACCCGGCACAACGCCGGGTTCTGGTTTGTGGATGCCCTCGCGTTCCAATGCGGGGCGCGTTTCGGGTTGGAATCCAAGCTGTTCGGCGAGACCTGCAAGGTCGAGATCGCCGGCCAGCCGGTCTGGCTGCTGAAACCGGCGACCTTCATGAACCTGGCGGGCAAGTCGGTCACCGCCGCCCTGCGCTACTGGAAGATCGAGTCGGAAGAGGCTCTGCTCGCGCACGACGAACTCGACCTGCCGCCTGGAACCGCGCGGCTCAAGTTCGACGGTGGCCACGGCGGCCAGAACGGCCTGCGCGACACCATGCGGTTGCTCGGGCACGGACAGTTCCACCGCCTGCGCGTTGGCATCGGGCATCCCGGGCACAAGGACAAGGTCACGCCGTGGGTGCTGGGCAAACCCGGCCGCGACGACGAGGCCGCCATCCTGCGCGCGATCGAGGACGCCATCGACGTGCTGCCGCTGGCAGTGACGGGTGATTTCAACGAGGCCATGAAGCGGCTGCATACGCCGCCGGCCTGACGCCCGAGGGCTTGCTCGAAGGCTGGAAACAACTTTTCAAGGTGACGGTTTTCCGGCGCCGCAATGGAGCAAACAGCGTCATGGGCATCAAATGCGGCATCGTCGGCCTGCCGAACGTCGGCAAGTCGACCCTCTTCAACGCCCTGACCAAGGCCGGTATCGCCGCGGCCAATTTCCCGTTCTGCACGATCGAGCCCAACGTTGGCGTGGTGCCGGTGCCGGATCCACGCCTGAACGCGCTGGCCGAGATCGTCAAGCCACAGAAGGTGCTGCCGACCGCAGTCGAGTTCGTCGACATCGCCGGCCTGGTCGCCGGTGCCGCCAGTGGCGAGGGTCTGGGCAACAAGTTCCTGGCGCATATCCGCGAGGTCGACGCGATCACCCATGTGGTGCGCTGCTTCGAGAATCCCGACGTCATCCATGTCAACAACAAGGTCGACCCGATCTCGGACATCGACACCATCGACACCGAGCTGGCGCTGGCGGATCTGGATTCGGTGGACCGGGCGCTGCAGCGCGCCGAGCGCTCGGCCAAGACCGGCGACAAGGACGCCAAGGCCCGCTCCGAAGTGCTCGGTCGCATCAGCGCCGGCCTCAACGCGGGCAAGGCGGCGCGCTCGCTCGGCCTGTCCGACGACGACAAGGCCGCCGTGCGCGACCTGTTCCTGCTGACCATGAAGCCGGTGCTGTACGTCGCCAACGTGCTTGAGGACGGCTTCCATGACAACCCGCACCTGGACGCCGTGCGTGCCCGCGCGGCGGGCGAGGGCGCCGAGGTGGTGCCGGTTTCGGCCGCGATCGAGGAAGAGCTGAGCGAGCTTGACGACGCCGATCGCGACGTCTTCCTGGCCGATCTGGGCCTCGACGAGCCGGGCCTGAACCGGGTCATCCGCGCCGCCTACAAGCTGCTGGGCCTGCAGACCTACTTCACCGCCGGGGTGAAGGAAGTCCGCGCCTGGACCGTGAAGGCCGGCTCGACCGCTCCCCAGGCCGCGGCCGTGATCCATACCGACTTCGAAAAGGGCTTCATCCGCGCCGAGACGGTCGGCTACGAGGACTTCATCAAGTACCGGGGCGAGTCAGGGGCACGCGATGCCGGCCGGCTGCGGCTGGAAGGCAAGGAATACCGGGTTCAGGAAGGTGACATCCTGCACTTCCGCTTCAATGTATGAGCCCACGCGTTGACAGGAATTCCAGTCCGCGTCAAAATCACTGGCTGTTTGACGAGTTCGTGCACAACCGGAGGGATACCCAAGCGGCCAACGGGGGCAGACTGTAAATCTGCTGGCTTACGCCTTCGGTGGTTCGAATCCACCTCCCTCCACCATTACGAAGCCAGCACCACAGAGTGTTCCCGGCGCGGGAGTAGTTCAATGGTAGAACCTCAGTTTTCCAAACTGATTACGCGGGTTCGATTCCCGCCTTCCGCTCCATTGAACGTTTTGCGCTAGACCGTTCTACACCAACCGACGCAGGATGCGTCGGCTCGCCGCGAAAGCGGCGGGAGCGAGTGCCGGCTTTGCCGGCGCCGCGACGAGAAAGTCGCGCAGGAGCGCGACTGCTCTGCAGCAAAGTTACCTCTACAACATGCCGCTCACGTAGCTCAGTCGGTAGAGCACCTCCTTGGTAAGGAGGAGGTCGATGGTTCGATTCCATTCGTGAGCACCATGCTCCAAAGCAATCTGCTCCAAAGCAAGTATGTACAGACAATTCGCCACCACCAGTCCACTCCTACGTATTGAGACGCAGCCATGGCAAAGGGTAAATTCGAGCGCACCAAGCCCCATGTGAACGTGGGTACGATTGGTCACGTGGATCACGGCAAGACGACGCTGACGGCGGCGCTGACGAAGCTGGGCGCGGAGCGTTTTGGTGGCGAGTACAAGGCCTACGACCAGATCGACGCGGCGCCGGAAGAGAAGGCGCGCGGGATCACGATCTCGACCGCGCACGTGGAATACGAATCGGCCAACCGCCATTACGCCCACGTCGATTGCCCGGGTCATGCGGACTACATCAAGAACATGATCACCGGTGCGGCGCAGATGGACGGC
>DASZZT010000050.1:0-6353 GCA_035543275.1 Luteimonas sp.
AGATCAAATCATGACCATCAATAAGGCGCTGCTCGTGCTGGCCATGGGCCTGGCCCTGGCTGCATGCACCAACAAGCAGCAGGCTGCCGACTCGGCTGCCGACGCTGCCACCTCTGCCACCGCCGCCCAGCAGGCTGCCGACAACGCCGCCGCTACCGGCGACACGACCGCTACTGACGCTGCCCAGGCTTCCGCCGATGCCGCCGCTTCAGCTGCCAACGCTGCTTCGACCTCGGCCGACGCCGCTACGACCGCCGGCAACATGGGCGATGCCGACGCCAACGCCGATTCCGCCGCAAACGCAGCCGACTCCGCCGACCAGGCCAAGAAAGCCGCCGAGGACGCTGCTGCTTCGGCCGACGCTGCCAAGAAGTAATATCGGCAGAGTTCGACCTGAAATAAGGAAAGGCCGCCGGTTCGCCGGCGGCTTTTTCCTTGCAGAACCTGTCGGTTCCCGACAGCCGCCGGCGGAAGCCGGATCCGCAGCGCGCACAGGCGTTGCCTACCTAAGACAACTCCTTCGGAGACATCCATGAACACCAAGCTCTACGTCCTCCTCGCCGCCGGCGTCCTCGCTCTGTCGGCTTGCAAGAACGAAACCCCGGAAGCACAGCAGCAGGCCGCCGAGGCCGCTGCCGCCGCGCAGAACGCCGCCGCGGCCACCGGTGACGCCGCCCAGCAGGGCGTCGAATCCGCCGCCGCCTCCACCGGCGAGGCCGCCGGCGAAGTCGCCGCCAACGTCGACCAGGCTGCCGACGCTGCCGCGACCGCCGCCAACCAGGCTGCTGCCGACGCCGCCCAAGCGACTGCGAACGCTGCGCAGAACACCGCTGACGCCGCGCAGAACGTCGCCGACAAGGCCGACAAGGCTGCCGAAGAAGTCAAGAAGTAATCAGACTGACCTCGCCGCAACAGCAGAATGGCCCGCGCAAGCGGGCCATTCTGTTTTCGGCCGCCGCCGCGCGGATGCCGCCGCAGATATTCGTTGACGCAGCGCTCCGGTTATCCTGTGCGGCCACCCTGCCCGCGCCGACACGCATGCCTGCATTGACCTCGAGCCTCGATCCGCGTTCGCAGGAGTTCCAGGACAACGTCGCCTGGCATCGCGGCCTGGTCGAAGACCTCGATGCGCGTCTGGCGAGCGCGGCCGAAGGCGGTGGCGACAAGGCGCGCAGCAAGCACACGGAGCGCGGCAAGCTGCTGGCACGCGACCGCATCAGCGCGCTGCTCGACCCAGGCTCGCCGTTCCTGGAACTCTCGCCGCTGGCGGCCGAAGGCATGTACGACGGCGCTGCACCGGCCGCCGGCATCGTCACCGGCATCGGCCGCGTGCATGGCCAGGAAGTCGTGGTCGTCGCCAACGACGCCACAGTCAAGGGCGGCACGTATTTTCCGATCACAGTGAAGAAGCACCTGCGCGCGCAGGAAGTAGCACGCGAGAATCGCCTGCCCTGCGTCTACCTGGTGGACTCCGGCGGCGCGTTCCTGCCGCTGCAGGATGAGGTGTTCCCGGACCGCGACCACTTCGGCCGCATCTTCTACAACCAGGCGCGGATGAGCGCCGAGAACATCCCGCAGATCGCGGTGGTGATGGGCAGCTGCACGGCCGGCGGCGCCTACGTGCCGGCAATGAGCGATGAATCGATCATCGTCAAGGAGCAAGGGACGATCTTCCTCGGTGGCCCGCCGCTGGTGAAGGCAGCCACCGGCGAGGTGGTCGACGCGGAATCGCTCGGTGGTGCCGACGTGCATACATCGGTGTCGGGCGTCGCCGACCATTTTGCCGAGGACGATCGCGACGCGCTCGATATTGCCCGCAACCTGGTCGCCAACCTCAACCGCAGCAAGTCGTTGCCGGTGGCGACGCAGCCTGCGCGCGAGCCGTTGTTCGCAGGCGACGAGCTGTACGGCATCGTGCCGAAGGACACACGGCGTCCATTCGACATCCGCGAGGTGATCGCGCGCATCGTCGACGGCAGCCAGTTCCAGGAGTTCAAGGCGCGTTACGGCAAGACCCTGGTCACCGGTTTCGCGCACATCCATGGCTACCCGGTCGGCATCGTCGCCAACAACGGCATCCTTTTCTCGGAGTCGGCGCTCAAGGGCGCGCACTTCATCGAGCTGTGCAACCAGCGCGGCATCCCGCTGGTGTTCCTGCAGAACATCACCGGCTTCATGGTCGGCAAGAAATACGAGAACGCCGGCATCGCCAAGGACGGCGCCAAGATGGTCACCGCGGTGGCGTGCGCGTCGGTGCCGAAGTTCACCGTGGTGATCGGCGGCAGCTTCGGCGCCGGCAACTACGCGATGTGCGGACGCGCCTACGGCGGCCGCTTCCTGTGGATGTGGCCGAATGCGCGCATCAGCGTGATGGGCGGCGAACAGGCCGCAGCGGTGCTGGCGACAGTCAAGCGCGACGGCATCGCGGCCCGCGGTGGTGAGTGGAGCGCGCAGGAGGAGGAAGCGTTCAAGGCGCCGATCCGCGAGCAGTACGAATCGCAGGGCAATCCTTACTACGCCACCGCACGATTGTGGGACGACGGCATCATCGATCCGGCCGACACCCGCCGCGTGCTGGGACTGGGCTTGTCCGCGGCACTGAATGCGCCAATCGAGCGCTCGCACTTCGGCGTGTTCCGGATGTAGCGCAAACCATCGTCGCAACAAAACGAAGGCCGCACATCGGCGGCCTTCGGATCAGCGGTGGTTGCGACTCACATCGGTAATTCGTATTCAAGCTGGAAACGCAGCGTCGTGTCCGGGGCGTCATCGGTGGCGCCAAACAACACCGCACCGTCGTACTTGAGCTTGTGCCCCGACGGCAGGCGCACGGCTCCGAACAGCGCCGGGCCGAGCTTGAACGCATGTTCCTCGCCCAGATGTCCGACCGCTCCGAGGTCGCCGAAACCCTGCAGGCCGAACTCCGCGTGCGGATTGCCGCGATGCTTCCACTGCCAGCTGTAGCCGAGCTGGGTCTGCGCGCCGTCGACCAGTTCGCGCGCGAACTCGAAGTTGAGATTGAACTGCTCGCGGCCGACCTGCTTCTGCAGCAACGGCCCGAATTCGATCTCGTTGAGGCCTTCGGCGCGGTTGTGCACGAATTCGGCGAGCATGCCGACGTCCATCCAGTGCTCGCCCGGTTCGGTCAGCAGGATGATGTTCTCGGACTTGAACTCCTCGATCTGGCCGCCTGCATCCGGCGCCTTCGAATAGAAAACAGCCAGCTCGGTGAACCAGCGCGGGGTGACCCCATAGCCGATATCGAACACGTACTGGTGACCGTCGCCTGCGTCGGTGCCGTCGAAATTCTCCCAGCCGCCACGCAGCTCGAATTCGAGCTCACGGTATTCGACCTGGGGGAGATAGACCTTGGAGGCGGCGCCGGCGTGAGCCGGCAGCGAGAGCGCGAGGCCGGAAGCGGCCAGCGCGGCGGCGATCAGGGATTTGGTGATCAGGGATTTGCGGAAGAACGTACAGCCAAGGTCTGTCCCCATGTTTTCATTCCAATCAGGATTAGGAAAGCGGTGATTGCGTAGAACAGCAGCTGCATCCCGGCCGGGCGCGCGTCGTAACCGATCAGCGTGCGCAGGGTCTGGCCGAGCAGCGATTCGTTGGACAACAGCCAGGAGCTGTCCCAGACCCGCTCACCGAGCGCCGGCAACCAGTCGGCCTGGATCAGGTAATGCGCCGCCTGCGAGGCCAGGCCCGCGGCCAGCAACAGCACCATCCAGTTGGTAGCGGTGAAGAAGTGGCGGATCGGGATGCCGAGCAGGCCGAAATACAGCGCGACCCCGACTGCAGCACCGGCGACCAGACCGATGGCGCCGCCCGCCGCCATCGCCGCCACGCTCGAGCCGCCGGCGCCCATGCCGAACAGGAACAGCACCACTTCCGAGCCTTCGCGCAGCACCGCGAGTGCCACCACGAACATCAACGCCTTGACCGGGCGTGCGCCCTCGACCACCGCGGCGCCGACGGATTTCATCTGCTGCGCCAGTTCGCGACCGTGGCGGGCCATCCAGATCGCGTGCCAGGCCAGCATCAGCACCGCTGCCGTCAGCACGCCGGCATTCAGCAGCTCCTGGCCCATGCCTTCGGCGGCACTGGCGACACGATCGGCGCCCAGCGCCAGCAGCACCGCCCCGGCCACTCCGAGCGCGACGCCGGACGAGACCCAACGCCCGCGTCCGGCCAGGCCGCGGGTCGCGGCGCAAACGATGCTGATGATAAGAGCGGCTTCCAGCACTTCGCGGAAGACCAGGATGGCGGTGGCGAACATGGACCGGCTCCAGTGCTATTCGGCGATCAAGGTGCCCTTGGCGGTATCCATGTGGAACTCGCCGAAGTACGGGTACTTGCCCGGATCCAGCGGCCCGACGAACACCACGATGCGGCCGTTGCCGGCGACGACCTTTTCACGGTTGAGCTCGTAACTCTCGAACTCCTCGGCCGAGGCGTCCTTGTTGACCACGGTGAGCTTGATCTTGCGGCCGGCCGGCACCTTCAGCTCCGCCGGCACGAAGCGATGGCCCTGGATCACCAGGGTAGCCTCGTGAATATCGGCCGCAGAAGCCCCAAAACAGGCCATCACAAGACAGGCAGCAATGAATCTATTCATGGTTGGGCTCCGGCGACAGGCGCAATGGTAATGGTTCTCATTTACGGATGCAAGCCATCCGCATCGGGATCGAATCTGGATCGCCTGATCTGCGACACCGCGTCCATCCCCGCTGCCGGCACTGCCAATGAGACACGCAGTCCATATCCCGTGATTCGTGAACACAGTCACGGCGCCGGTGCCGGAATCGCGTGCTAATCTCGGTGGTCCAGGGGAATCATCTGCAAATATCCAGAGGAAACCGCACCATGGCGATCTTCAACCAGCAAAGCACGGCCAAGAAGGAAGCGGCCCCGTTCACACCCGACCCGCCGCCTTTCCGTGAAATGCCGGCCAGCGTCGCCGATACGTCGCCGACTTCCGCGACGCCGCGACGTGCCACTGAATTGCCGGCGAAGGAATCGCTGATCGCTGCCGACCTGACCATCGAAGGCAAGATCGAAGGTTCCGGCCACGTCCGCATCGCCGGCCGCTTCAAGGGCGATGTCAACGTACAGGGCGATCTCACCATCGAGGCCGGGGCCAAGGTCACCGGCGCAGTGCGCGCCAAGAAGGTCATCATTGCCGGCGAGCTGGAAGGCAACATCGAGGGCGCAGCGCTTGTCGAGCTGCTCGCAGGCGGCGTGCTGATCGGCGACGTCAAGGCCGGAGCGCTCACCGTCGCCGCCGGTTCGCGCATGCGTGGCCAGGCCGACTTCGGCTGGGAAGACAAGCACGCGCCCAAGTCGGTCAACGGCGTGTCTGTCAGCAACGGGTCCGCCAACAACGGGTCCGCCAGCAACGTGGACAGCATCGCCGCATCATGAGCAGCGCGCGCGCGGGCACCGCGGGCACGACCCGCGTCTGCCCGCACTGCAAGACCACGATCCTCGACAGCGCCAGCGTCTGCCCGTCGTGCAAGCACCATCTGCGCTTCGAGACTATTGCGCAGCGGGCACTGGAATCGTCCTCGGCGCTGCGCGTCGAGGGCACGATCCGGCATCCGTCCGATGGCCAGCCTTGGGAATATTCGGTGGTGCTGACGATCCGCAACGACCGCGGCGAGGAAGTCGCGCGCCAGGTCGTCGGCGTCGGTGGCTTGCGCGCGAACGAGCAACGCACGTTCACACTCGATGTCGAGATGTTCACCCCGGCCGGAGCCAAGCTCACCGGCGCGGGCAGCAGGCACTGATCGCGACTTGGCGGTTCGTCAGTGCGGCTGCGCCGAGGTATCGCAGCCATTGCAGCCGCCGCAGCCGACTATGGCAGTGATCGGCGAAGGCGCGACGCGCCGGCCGATGGAGCGCAACCATCCAGCGCCTGCGACTATCATTCAGCCTGACCGACGCCCCGGATGACCGATGAGCGATTCGCTGCTGCTGCAACACGATGGCGCCGTGGCCCGATTGCGGTTGAACCGACCGGAACTGCATAACGCTTTCGACGCCGACCTGATCGCCGCGCTGACCGCTGCGCTGGCCGGGATCGCCGTGAATCCCGACGTGCGCGTGGTGGTGCTGGAAGGTGCCGGCGTCTCGTTCTCCGCCGGCGCCGACCTCAACTGGATGCGCGGCATGGCCGCCGCCAGCGAAGCCGCGAACCGCGACGACGCCCTCGCCCTCGCCCGCCTGATGCGCGCCCTGGACGAACTGCCGAAGCCGACCATCGCGCGCGTCCACGGCGCTGCCTTCGGCGGCGGCGTCGGCCTGGTCGCCTGCTGCGACATCGCGATCGGCACGCCGGAAGCGAAGTTCGG
>DASZZT010000051.1:0-8356 GCA_035543275.1 Luteimonas sp.
TTCAAAGACTGATATCAATTTGATATCAGTCTCGCACGGCCATCCGGTCGACTCCTACAGGCACCGGCGGATCGGGTCCCATGAGCGAGAAGAAAGCCTACCCGCTGCGCATCAATGCCGAGGTGCTGTCGGCGGCGCAGCACTGGGCCGACGACGAATTACGCAGCCTCAACGCGCAGATCGAATACGTGCTGCGCGATGCGTTGCGCCAGGCCGGACGATTGAAAAACAGCAACGACAAGACCCCGGAGAACGAAGATGGCAAATGACCGCTGGAGCTACCAGGTGGTGGAAGTGAAGCCGGGCTTGCTCGGCAGGAACCGCGAAGGCGCTCAGGAAAAGCTCAACCAGCTCGGCGTGCAAGGCTGGGAACTGGTCGCCGCCGTACGTGCGCATCGCTTCGAGCCGACGATGCTGTATCTCAAAAAGGCTGCATGACCCGCGTACTCAACCGGACAATGGAGAATCGCCATGAGACCCATCCCTACCCTCGTTGTCGTGTTCCTGGCCCTGCTGGCGCTGCTGCAGGTGACGCGCGTTCTGCTTGGCTGGGAAGTCGTTGTCAACGACGTGCTCATTCCACTCTGGGCCAGCGGCATCGCCTGTGTGGTCGCGGGCGGGCTGGCGCTGCTGCTGTGGCGTGACGCGCGCCGCTGAGCCCCGCTCGCCGGCACGGATGACGCGCGTCCACGTTCGCCGCTAAGCTCTGCCGCATGCGCGGTGTGCCGACACTGATGATCAACACGCCGGAGATCGAACTCTGGCCCGGCGGCCTGCTGCGCGCGCGCAACAACCACGATGCGCGCATCCTTGCCAGGGCAAGCCAGGTGCTGCGGCGCAAGCGCGATGGCCGCTATCTCGCAGCGGATCTGCCCGAAGGCCTGGTGCCGCTGGTGTATTCGCTGCTGGGCGAACCCGGCATCGATGCCGCGCTCGATGCGCTCGACTCCACCGGCACGCGGCGTCGCAATGGCATCGACATGGTCGCCACGTTGCCGCTGGATCGGTTGCAGGAACGCCTGCACATGCTCGGCCTCGACGACGGTTATGGCGAACGCAGCGGCCTGCCGCTGGTCGCCGAGCCCACCAGGCTCGCCTTCGCCGGCTTCGACCGCTACCGCCGGCCGCTGTGGCTGCATGCGCAGGCCGCGCATGCGTGGATGCAATTACGCGAAGCTGCATTGCGCGACGACATCGTGCTGGAAGCGATCTCGGGTTACCGCAGCCACGACTACCAACTCGGCATCTTCGAACGCAAGCTGGCACGCGGTTTGGCCGTCGACGAGATCCTCACCGTCAACGCCGCGCCCGGTTATTCCGAACACCACAGCGGCCTGGCGCTCGACATCGGCGCACCGGATGAACCGCCGGCAGAGGAATCGTTCGAGCGCACACCGGCGTTCGCATGGCTGTGCGACCACGCCGCTGGCCACGGCTTCGTGATGAGCTATCCGCGTGACAATCCGAACGGCATCGTCTACGAGCCGTGGCACTGGGCATTCCAGCCTGATTAGCAGGCTTGGCGTAGATGCAGCGACGACGCTGCGGCGAAGGTGAACGCGCGGCGATGCCCTAGAATCACGTCAGCGCTTTTCTGCGGCAGAACCCCATGACCGACACCGTCCGCCCCGCCTTCCACGGCTTCGAGCAGATCCCGCTGCGCGAGTACGCCGAGCGCGCCTACCTCGACTACTCGATGTACGTGGTGCTCGATCGTGCCCTGCCCTTCCTCGGCGACGGCCTGAAGCCGGTGCAGCGTCGCATCATCTACGCGATGAGCGAACTGGGCTTGAATGCCGGCGCCAAGCCGAAGAAATCCGCGCGCACCGTCGGCGACGTCATCGGCAAGTACCACCCGCATGGCGACAGCGCCTGCTATGAAGCATTGGTGCTGATGGCGCAGCCGTTCTCGTACCGCTATCCGCTGATCGAGGGCCAGGGCAACTTCGGCTCCAGCGAAGATCCCAAATCGTTCGCGGCGATGCGCTACACCGAGTCCAAGCTGACGCCGATCGCCGAAGTGCTGCTCGGCGAACTCGGCCAGGGCACGGTCGACTGGACGCCGAATTTCGACGGCACCCTGGAAGAACCGACGTGGATGCCGGCACGGCTGCCGCACCTGTTGCTCAACGGCACTACCGGCATCGCGGTCGGCATGGCCACCGACGTGCCGCCGCACAACCTCAACGAGATCGTCAGCGCCTGCCTGCGGTTGCTCGACGATCCCGACGCCACGGTCCGCGACCTGTGCGAACACGTGCGCGGCCCGGACTATCCGACCGAGGCGGAGATCATCACCGCGCCCGCCGACCTGCTGGCGATGTACGAGACGGGCCTTGGCAGCGTGCGCGCGCGCGCGACCTTCGCCAGGGAAAACGCCAACCTCATCATCACCGCGCTGCCGTACCAGGTGTCGCCGTCGAAGGTCATCGAGCAGATCGCCACGCAGATGCGTGCCAGGAAGCTGCCGTGGCTCGAAGACCTGCGCGACGAGTCCGACCACACCAATCCCACCCGCATCGTGATGATCCCGCGCTCCAGCCGCATCGATGCCGAGCAGCTGATGGGCCATCTGTTCGCGACCACCGACCTGGAAAAAAGTTATCGCGTCAACATGAATGTGATCGGCCTGGACGGCCGACCGCAGGTCAAGAACCTGAAGATGCTGCTGGCCGAGTGGCTGGCGTTCCGCGGCGAGACCGTGACCAAGCGCCTCAAGTATCGGCTGGAAAAAGTCGAACGCCGCATGCACATGCTCGAAGGCCTGCTGGTCGCCTTCCTCAACCTGGATGAAGTCATCCGCATCATCCGCAGCGAGGACGAAGCCAGGCCGGCGCTGATCGCGCGCTTCGATCTGTCCGACGACCAGGCCGACTACATCCTCGACACCAAGCTCAAGCAACTGGCGCGGCTGGAGGAAATGAAGATCCGCGGCGAGCAGGATGAGCTCGACAGTGAGCGTGATCGCCTGATCACCGTGCTGGCCAGCAAGGCGAAGCTGAAGAAGCTGATCAAGGACGAATTGGTGACGGATGCGAAGAAATTCGGCGACGCACGACGTTCTCCCTTGGTCGCGCGCGGGGCTGCGCAGGCGCTGGGCGAGATCGAACTGGTCGCCAGCGAGCCGATGACGATCGTGCTCAGCGACAAGGGTTGGGTGCGCGCGGCCAAAGGTCATGACGTCGATGCCGCCAAGTTGCCATATCGCGAAGGCGATGGCCCGCGCGCCGCGGTCAAGGGCCGCAGCACGCAGCAGGTCGCGTTCCTCGACTCGACTGGCCGCAGCTATTCCACTGCGGCGCACACGTTGCCGTCGGCACGCGGCAATGGTGAGCCGCTGACCGGGCGCTTCGCGCTGGCTGCGGGCGCATCGTTCCAGGCATTGGCCACCGGCGACCTGGACGCGTGTTTCGTGCTGGCCTCATCGCAAGGTTACGGTTTCGTCATCCGCTTCGAGAATCTCACCGGCCGCAACAAGGCCGGCAAGGCGATGCTGTCGCTGACGCCGGGTGCGAAGGTGCTGCAACCGGCCGCGGTCGCCAAGGTCGAGGCCGATCGCGTGGTCGCGGTCACCAGTGCCGGTCATCTGCTCGCGTTTCCGGTGTCCGAATTGCCGGAGCTCGACAAGGGCAAGGGCAACAAGCTGATCGACATTCCCCGGGCCAAGCTCGGCACCGAGCGCGTGGTCGCGGTGGCAGTGGTGCCGCCGGGCGGGATGCTGTCGGTGAAATCCGGCGCGCGCACGATGACTCTGTCGTTCAAGGATCTCGACGAATACGTGGGCGCGCGCGCGGCGCGCGGCGGGTTGTTGCCGCGGGGGTGGCAGAAAGTCGATGGCCTTTATGTCGAATAACAAGCCAGTCTCCCAGCGCGCTGCGGCGCGTTGGACAGCATTGCAAGCGGATTCGGTCGCGGCGCGGCAGAAGGTCGACGGACTCGCGGTGGAATGATGGATCCCGAGTTCTGGCAACAACGCTGGCGCGAAGGCCATATCGGCTTCCATCAGGAACGCGTCACGCCGCTGCTCGAGCGGTATTGGGATGCGCTGCACCTTGCCGTCGGCAGCAAGGTGTTCGTCCCGCTCGCCGGAAAATCGCTGGACATGCCGTGGCTGGCGGTGCGCGGGCATCGCGTGCTCGGCGTCGAGTTGTCGCAGCTTGCCGTCGAGCAATTCTTCGACGAACACGGACTGACGCCGACGATCCGCGAATCCCGTCATGGCATGCACTACACCGCTGGCGAGATCGAACTGGTCTGCGGCGATGCGTTCGCGCTCGACGCAGCAATACTGGCCGACTGCGCCGGTGTCTACGATCGCGCCGCGTTGATCGCGCTGCCGCCGGAGTTGCGCCAGCGCTACGCCACCGAGCTGTACTCGCGATTGCCCCACGGCTGTCGCGGGCTGCTGGTCACGCTGGAATACCCGCAGCACGAGAAGGCCGGGCCGCCGTTTTCGGTCGATGAAGGCGAAATCCGCGCACTGTACGGCCG
This sequence comes from Luteimonas sp., assembly GCA_035543275.1. GTDB lineage: Bacteria > Pseudomonadota > Gammaproteobacteria > Xanthomonadales > Xanthomonadaceae > Cognatiluteimonas. The sequence continues at coordinate 4,492 of DASZZT010000051.1, forward strand.
TGACTGGGCCATCGAGGCACTCGAACGCTGCGACATCCTCGCCGCGCAGCCTGGCTTCTTGGCCGATGGCGTCACCGCGCTGCACACGGTCGCGTACAAGCTGCAGAAACGTTAGCTCTTGCTCGTCATCCCGGCGAAAGCCGGGATCCAGCGCCTTTGCTTTTGGACGGTCATGCAAATCCGTTAAAGTCACTGGATTACTCGTTGCGCTCGCCCTTCGGGTCGTCCCTGTGGGACGATCTGCGCGCTTCGCGCTTGTCCCGCTTTCGCGGGCATGACGAGCAACAGCAGACGACTGGGGAGCAGCGATGGCGAAGTGGTTAAAACGCATCGCGCTGATGCTGCTGGTTTTGGTGGTGGGCTTTGTACTGATGGCCTGGTGGCTCATCCGCGGCAGCCTGCCGACGCTCGACGGCAACCTGTCGCTGCCCGGACTGTTGGCGCCGGTGACGATCCAGCGCGACCACCTCGGCGTGGTCACCATCGATGCTGTCAGCGAGGTCGATGCGATGCGCGCGCTCGGCTACGTGCACGCGCAGGAGCGCTTCTTCGAGATGGATCTGATGCGTCGCACCGCGGCCGGCGAGCTGGCCGAGCTGTTCGGACCAATCGCGGTCGATACCGACAAGCAGCATCGCGTCCATCGCATGCGCGCGCGGGTAATGGAAAACCTCACCACCATCGCCGGCGACAAGATGGATGTGCTCGAGGCCTACGTCGACGGCGTCAACGCCGGACTCACCGACCTCAAGGTGCGGCCGTGGCCGTACTTGCTGTTGCGCACCGAACCCCAGCCGTGGCTATTGGCCGACACGCCGCTGGTCGGCTACGCGATGTATTTCGACCTGCAGGACTCGACCAACAAGCGTGAGCTGGCGCTGTGGAGGATCAAGCAAGTCGTGCCACCCGCGCTGTTCGCGCTACTTGCGCGCGACGGCACCAGCTGGGATGCGCCGCTGATGGGACAGCCACGTGGTGATGCCGTGCTGCCAGACGCGGCCACGCTCGATCTGCGCAAGCTGGCAGCGCTGAAACATCCGCGCGAGCTCACGGGCCTGATTCCGCCATCGCGCGAGGTCGGCAGCAACAATTTCGCCGTTTCCGGGGCGCTGACGAAAGACGGCCGCGCCATCGTCGCCGACGACATGCACCTGACCCTGCGCGCGCCGAATATCTGGTTCCGGACGCGGTTGCGCTATGCCGATGTGCACGCGGTCGATGGCAAGGTAGATGTGTCCGGTTTCACCCTGCCCGGGCTGCCATTGGTCGTTGTCGGCAGCAATGGGCATGTGGCTTGGGGGTTCACCAACAGCTACGGCGATTGGGCCGATTGGGCGAAATCGCCTCCGTGCCGACCGTTTTCGAGTTGCGTCGGCAATACCGAACATCACGAGAAAATTGCAGTCGCTGGCGCCGAACCAATCGATTTCCCGGTACGCGAAACATTCTGGGGGCCTGTTCTGCACACTGAACCGGATGGCAGCACCCTGGCGTTGCGCTGGGCCGGGCAGCTCCCGGAAGGATTGCAGTTGTCACTCGCCGACCTTGCGCGCGCCGACAGCCTGATGCAGGCGCTAGACGCCGCTGCCCTCAGCAGCATTCCCGTGCAGAACCTCTTGGTCGCCGACCGTTCCGGTCGTATCGGGTGGCAACTGCTCGGCGCGCTTCCTCAACGCGATGCCGGCTGCGATCGCATGGTCTCGACGAAGATCCAGCGATTCGGCTTCGAGCCGCCATTGCCCGGCCAGAAGCACGACGGCGGCAGCTTTTGCACACCGTGGGCAATTGATCACCAGCACATTCCGCGGTTGGCGGACCCGGCTTCGCATCGCCTCTGGACCGCCAACAACCGCACCCTCGACGGCGACACGCTGAAACAAGTCGGCGATGGCGGCTACGCACTCGGCGCGCGTGCGAAACAGATCCGCGACGACCTGTTCGCGAAACAACAATTCACCGAGCGCGACCTGCTCGCGATCCAGCTCGACGACCGCGCGTTGTTCCTGCAGCGCTGGTGGCAGCTGTTGCACGAACAAACGAATCGCGCGAACTCGCCGGCACTGCGCGAACTCGCCGATGCCTCGCGCAAGTGGCAAGGCCGCGCCAGCGCCGGATCGGTCAGTTACCGCATCGTCAAGGCGTGGCGACTCGCGGTGCTTGCACGCATCCTCGATGGCCTGACGGCACCGGCGCAGGCCGCGCTCGGCAAGGACTTCGTCATGCCTGACCTGCCGCAGTTCGAAGGCGTGGCGTGGCCGCTGGTGACCCAGCGACCGGACAACTTGCTGCCGCGCCGTTTCGCGACATGGGATGCGCTGTTCGAGGACGCCGCAGTCGAGGTCCGCGACGAACTCGCAAAGCAGGGTCCGCTGACGCAGCGCACCTGGGGCGAGCGCAACATCGCGCGCATCTGCCATCCGCTGTCGATGGCGCTGCCATCGTTCGCCAGGCGCCTGTTGTGCATGCCGTTCGATCAGCTCGATGGCGACAGCAACATGCCACGCGTGGCCGCGCCGGATTTCGGCGTTAGTGAACGCATGGTGGTCTCGCCCGGGCATGAGGCTGACGGCATCATCCACATGCCCGGTGGCCAGAGCGGACATCCGCTGTCGCCGTTCTGGGGCGCGGGGCATGAGGCCTGGGTGCACGGACGGCCGACGCCGTTCCTGCCGGGCAAAGCCGAATACACGCTGCTGATGACGCCGACGCGTTAACGACCGGTTCCCCCTGCAGGAGCTGCGTAAGCTGCGACCGTGACCTGCAGGTCACGACTTACGCCGCTCCTACGAAAAACAGTAAATCACGCGAGCAGCAAACGCTCGATCAGCGCGAGATACAGATCGGGCAGCCTTTCGAGATCGGCGACCGCGACATGCTCGTCGACCTTGTGGATGCTGGCGTTGACCGGCCCGATCTCGACGCATTGCGCGCCGAGCGGCGCGATGAAGCGCGCATCGGAGGTGCCGCCGCCGGTGCTTTCTTCCGGCATCGCGTCCGCGAACCGCGTCAGCACTTCACGCGCCGCGACGCGCAGCGGGCCTTCCGGTGTGTGGAATGGTTCGCCACCGCGATGCCAGTGGATCGCGTACTCGAGGCCGTGCGTGTGCAGGACGGCCTCGCACCGCTGTTCGAGTTGCTCCGCTTGCCAGTGCGGGTTGTAGCGCAGGTTGAACAGAACCTGCAATTCGCCCGGAATAACGTTGTTGGCCCCGGTGCCCGCGTGCACGTTGCTGATCTGGAAACTGGTCGGCGGGAAGCTTTCGTAGCCGTCGTCCCAGCGGCGCGCGGCCAGTTCGGTGAGTGCCGGCATCGCCAGGTGGATCGGATTGCGCGCCTTGTCCGGATAAGCGACGTGGCCCTGCACGCCTTTGACGATCAGCGTCGCCGACAATGTGCCGCGGCGACCGACGCGCAGCAGGTCGCCGAGTTTTTCCTTGGACGACGGCTCGCCGGTGATGCACCAGTCGATGCGCTGGCCGCGTTCGCGGAACACCTCGGCGACCTTGCGCACGCCGTCGATGGCGTCGCCCTCCTCGTCGGAGGTCAGCAGCAAAGCGATGGTGCCGGGGTGGCATGGATGTTTCGCAACGAACTGCTCAAGCGCGATCACGAACGCGGCCACGCTGCCCTTCATGTCGGCGGCGCCGCGGCCGTACAATCTGCCGTCGCGGATCTCGGGCACGAACGGATCGCTGCTCCACGCCTCGCGCGGCCCCGGCGGCACAACGTCGGTATGGCCGAGCAGCATCAGCACAGGCGCGCCCTCACCATGCGTCGCCCACAGATTGTCGACGTCGCCGAAGCGCAGCGACTCGCAGGCGAAACCGGCGCGTCGCAGGCGCTCGGCGATCAGCGCCTGGCAGCC
>DASZZT010000052.1:0-12903 GCA_035543275.1 Luteimonas sp.
CAAGGTCACCTTCCTCAACCACGGCAAGATCTACGAGTTGTACGCGCGGCAGGTGTCCGCCAGCAGCCTGTGGGGCTTCACCGAGGTCGGCGAGCTGGTGTTCGACGTGCGCAACGGCGTACTGGTCGATCCGACCGAGGAGCGCTTGCGCGATGAGTTCGGCCAGACCCGGGTGCTGCACCTGCCGATGCAAAGCGTGATCCGCATCGAGGAAGTGGAGAAGAAAGGCCCGGCCGCGATCCGCGATGCCGACAGCGGCGAGAACGTGGTGACGCCGTTCCCGCTGCCGGCGAAGCCGCGCTAGCCGCGCGGTTTCGGCGCAGGCGCCATCGCCACCTGCTTCTTCAACTCCGCCAGCGCCGCGGCGATCGGCGCATCGCCATCGAGCACGTCGCCGGCGTTGCTGCCGGCCTCGCCTTCCCCGTCGCCGCGCAGGTGTCCGGGTAGCAGCGCTTCGGCGTAGCCGGCATGGGCGGCGCCGACGCTCTTTTCCGGATGCAGCACCACGTCCGGCGCGATCCCGCGCGCCTGGATCGACTTGCCGCTGGGCGTGTAATAACGCGCAGTGGTGAGCTTGACCGAGTCGCCGTTGTCCAGCGGCAGCAGGGTCTGCACCGAGCCCTTGCCGAAGGTACGGCTGCCGACGATGCGTGCGCGATGGTTGTCGGCAAGCGCGCCGGCCAGCACCTCGGCGGCACTGGCAGAACCTGCATCGACCAGCGCCACCACCGGCGCGCCATGCATGCGGTCGCCCGGGGTCGCATTGAACTGCGCGTCGGAGATCGCGATGCGGCCGCGGGTGCTGACGATCTTGCCGCTGTCGAGCAGGTCATCGGCGATCTGCACCGCCGAGGTCAGCAGCCCGCCGGGATTGCTGCGCAGATCCAGCACCAGGCCGCGCAGGCCTTTACCAGGAATGTTGCCGCCGGCCTGCGCCTGCAGTCCATCCAGTACGCGCTCGAAATCGGCCGCGGTGTCCGCCTGGAAAGCAGCGACGCGCAGGTAGCCGTAGCCCGGCTCCAGCATTCGCCCGCGCACGCTGGCAACGCGGATCGTTTCGCGCTGCAGGCTGATGTCGAACGGTTTGACCACGCCTTGGCGTGCGATGGTCAAAGTGAGCTTGCTGCCGGGCTTGCCGCGCAGCGGGCCCTGGCCCTCGGCATCGGCCGACGTCAGCGGCTTGCCATCGACTGCGATGATGATGTCCCCGGACTTGATTCCGGCGCGCGCCGCCGGGGTGCCGTCGATCGGTGCGATCACCTTGACCGTGCCGTCGGCCTGCTGCAGCACCTCCACGCCGACGCCGTCGTACGCACCGCTGGTCTCCTCGTCGAAAGCCTGCGCATCGTCCTTGTCGAAATAGGTGCTGTGCGGGTCCAGATTCAGCAACAATCCCTTGATCGCCGAATGCATCAGTTTGTTGTCGTCGACCGGATCGACATAGGCCTGCCTGACCGCGTTGTAGACGCTGACGTAGCGGCGGATCTCGTCCAGCGGCACCTGTGTCGCCGCGCTCTCGGTCGCGTCGGGATCGTCGCTGCGGGCGACTGCGCGGGTCTTGTCCGGTGCCGGCGGCAGGTCCTGCGCCGGCGGTAAAACCTGCGCGCTCGCCGGCGCCAGCGGCAGGGCCAGCAATACCAGCAGGGCGGGCATCAACAACAGGCGAAGGCGCATGCCGGGACTCCGAAGACGGTGACATCGGTTTCAGACCGCGCAACCGGGCGCGGGTTCGCCGCGATTATGCGGGCCGCGCGCAACGCGGCGTGAAAATAAGTCAGCGTTTTTGCAGCCAGCTGCCCGGGTTCACCGGCTGGCCGTTGCGACGCAATTCGAAATACAGGCCCGAGCGGCCCTGGTTGCCGGAATTGCCGACGCTGGCGACCGCATCGCCACGCCTGACGTCGTCGCCGGCATCGCGCAGCAGCGCCTCGTTGTGCGCGTACAGGCTCATGTAGCCATTGCCGTGGTCGATGATCAGGATCAATCCGTAGCCGTTCATCCAGTCGGCGAACACGACCTTGCCGTTGGCGACGGCCTTGACCGCGGTGCCGGTCGGCGCGCCGATCAGCAGGCCGGAACTGGTGCCGCCATCGGGCAGCGTGCCGCCGTAGCCGGCAAGCAACGTGCCCGACAACGGCCAGCCCAGCCCGCCGACCTGGATCGGGGCGGCATTGGCGATCACCGGCGCCGCCGGTCGCGGTTTGCCGGTGCTGCCCGGCTTGCTCTGCGCGCGCGCAGCGCGGGCAGCGGTGGCGCGGCGCTCGGCCTCACGCGCGGCGGCGACGCGCAACTGCGCCAGCAGGCGTTCCAGGCCCTTGGCGTCGCTGCCCAGCGCCTGCTCGCGACTGCGCCGGTCGCGATAGCGCTGGTCGAGTTGCGCCACGGTCTGCGCGTGCGCACTGCGGTCCCGCTGCAACTGTGCCTGTAGCGCGCGCTGTTGCTGCCGTGCGGCATCGAGCGCACTGCGCTCCTGCACGATCTGTTGCTCGACGGCGTCGAGTTCGCGCAGTTGCGCGGTCAGTGCCGCGATCCGCTGCGCGCGGTCGCGCTGCAGGTAGCGATGGTAGGTAAGCACGCGGTTGGCGTCGGCGACGCGATCCTGCGCCAACATCAGCTTCAGCGGCGCATCGACGCCGACCGTGTACGCCGCCCGCAGCAGCGCCGCCAGTTGCGTGCGTTGCGCGCCGAGCGTCGACTGCAAGGCATCGCGACGCTGCTGCAGTTGCGCCAGCGACGCCTGCTCGCGCGTGAGCCTGGTTTCGGTCTCGCTCAGGGCGCGGCTGGAATGGCCCAGTTGCTCGTCGACCGCGCGCAACTGTTTGGAGGCATCGCCGCGCTGGCCTTCGATCCGGCGACGCTCGGCGGCGACATCCTTGAGCTCGCGCTTGATCTGGTCGAGCTTGCGCTCAGTGTCGCGGCTGCTCTGCGCGCCGGCGTTACCGGATGCGGCCAGCGCGGCGATCAGCAATGCCGATGCGATCAGCACGCATTGATGGGGACTGGGCATCAGCTGAGCAGGCTGCGGCCGGTCATTTCCGCTGGTTGCGGCAGGCCGAGCAGGTCCAGCAACGTTGGCGCGACATCACGCAGCGCACCGCCATCGCGCAACGTGGTTTCGCGGTCGCCGACATAGACCAGCGGCACCGGCCCGACCGTGTGCGCCGTGTGCGGCTGGCCGGTGGCGGGATCGCGCATCATTTCCAGGTTGCCGTGGTCGGCGGTGATCAGCAGCGCGCCACCGACCGCCTGCACCGCAGCGCTGACCGCGCCGATGGCGACATCGACCGCCTCGGCGGCTTGTACCGCTGCGCCGAGATTGCCGGTGTGGCCGACCATGTCCGGATTGGCGATGTTGCAGACGATCATGTCGAAGCGTCGCGCGTTGATCGCCTCGACCAGTTTCGCGGTGAGCTCCGGACAGCTCATCTCCGGTTGCAGGTCGTAGGTCGCGACCTTCGGGCTCGGCACCAGGATGCGCTGCTCGCCCGGATACGGCAGCTCGCGGCCGCCGCTGAAGAAGAATGTCACGTGCGCGTATTTCTCGGTTTCGGCGATGCGCAGCTGGGTCATGCCGTGTTCGGCCAGCAGTTCGCCCAGGGTGTGCGCGAGGTTGTCCGTCGCGAACGCCACCGGCGCCGGCAGGCTGGCGTCGTATTCGGTCAGGCAGACGAAGCGCGAAAGTTGTGGCCGGTGCGCGTCGAACCCGTCGAAGGCAGGCGACACGAATGCGGCGGCGAGCTGGCGTGCGCGGTCGGCGCGGAAATTCATGAACACCACGGCGTCGCCGTCGGCCATGGGCTCGGCGCCATCGATCACGGTCGGGGCGACGAATTCGTCGGTCTCGCCGCGGGCGTAGGCCGCGGCCAACGCGGACTGCGGATCGAGCGCGCGAAACTCGGACTGCGCATTGACGATCGCATCCCAGGCGCGATGCAGCCGCTCCCAGCGCTGGTCGCGATCCATCGCGTAGTAGCGCCCGCCGATGCTGGCGATGCGGGCGTTGCCGACCTCCTCGCATTTGGCCTGCAACGCGGCCATGCTCGGCAACGCGGATTTCGGCGGCATGTCGCGGCCGTCGAGGAAGGCATGCACCGCGACCTTCCCCACGTCCTCGCGTCGCGCCAGTTCCAGCATCGCGAAGATGTGCCGCTCATGGCTGTGCACGCCGCCCGGCGACAGCAGCCCCATCACGTGCAGGGTGCGGTCGCCAGCTTTGGCCGCAGCGCACGCGGCGCGCAGCTCGGGGTTGTCGAAGAAGCTGCCGTCGGCGATCGCGGCGTCGATCCGGGTCAGGTCCTGGTAGACGATGCGGCCGGCGCCGAGGTTCATGTGGCCGACCTCGGAATTGCCCATCTGCCCGTCCGGCAGGCCCACGAAGCGGCCTTCGGTATGGATCAGCGTGTGCGGCCGCATTGCCCACAGCCGCCGCCAGTTGGGCAGCCGGGCCTGCGCCAGCGCGTTGTCGGCTGGATCGTCGCGATGGCCCCAGCCGTCCAGGATCAGCAGCACTACAGGCTTTGGTGCCGCGGGCTTCGGTGCCGCCGGCCTGGGTCGCTGGACGGATGCGGACGCGACGGGTTCAAGCACGACGGCTTCAGGCACGACATCAGACCCTGTGACTTCGGACAGGGGCGGATTGTAGCGAAGCGGTCCAAGCTGCAGCGACGGGCGTGGTCAAACCGAGCGGCTTGAACCGATCTCGCCTTCGCCGCATCCCAAGTCTGGCTCCCATCGCTTCCGAGGTCATACCATGTTCCGCACCCGACTCGTTGCCGCCCTCACCGTCGCCTTGATGACGCCGGTGGCGTTCGCCGATAGCCAGGACATCGACAAGGTCAACGGCAGCATCACTGCCGAGCCGGGCCGCAGCTACGGCAGCCTGGAGACCGTCAACGGCAGCATCCACATCGAAGCCGGCGCGCACACCGGCAACGCCGAAACCGTCAACGGCGGCATCCGTGTCGGCGATGGTGCGCAGACCGGCGGCCTGGAGACGGTCAACGGCGGCATCCACCTCGGCACGCGGGTGCAGGTGGGCAAGGCCCTGGAAACGGTCAACGGCGAGATCTTCGTCGACCGCGGTGGTCATGTCGGCGGCGATGTCAGCACCGTCAACGGCGCCATCGGCCTGGTCGACAGCGACATCGACGGCGGCATCGACACGGTCAACGGCAATGTCACCGTCGGCGTCGGTTCCCACGTCAAGGGCGGTATCAAGGTCGAGAAGCCAAGTACTGGCTGGTTGCCGTCGATCACCTTCGGCAAGCGCCGGCCGCCACGCATCATCATCGGACCGAACGCGGTGGTCGACGGCCCGCTGGTGTTCGAGCGCGAGGTCACCTTGTACGTGCACAGCAGCGCCCGCATCGGCAAGGTGAGCGGCGCCACGCCGGTGCCGTTCACCGGGGCGCACGCGCCGCAGGACTGATCCACGCGTTGCGACTGCATGCTGCGATCTGCGTGCTGCGACGCAGGTCAAGGTGCGCCGGCTGGCAGCGGCGTAGTATCGGCCGTTCCGTTACCCGAGGGACTTCCATGTCGCGACACCTCCTGCTCTGTCTCGCCGCAGCCACTGCGCTGGCGGCTTGCAACCGCGAACAACCGGCACCGGTTGCACCGGAACCGGCTGCACCCGTGGCGTCGGCCGCCACCGCCTACACCTTCCATGACGCGATCGACGCCGGCGATTTCGCAGAGCATGTCAAGACGCTGTCCTCCGACGCGTTCGAAGGCCGCGGCCCGGGCACGCCCGGCGAGGACAAGTCGGTCGAATACATCAAGGCGCAGTTCGAGCGCATCGGGCTGAAGCCGGGCAACAACGGCGAGTGGTTCCAGACCGTGCCGATGGTCGAGACCACCGCCGACGCGAGCACCACGCTCAAGCTCGACGTCAACGGCAAGCCGCACGAACTGAAGTTCGGCAGCGACATGGTGGTCGGCACCCGCACCGGCAAACCGGAAATCAAGATCGACGGCAGCGAACTGGTATTCGTCGGCTACGGCGTGAACGCGCCGGAGCAGAAGTGGAATGACTACGCCAGTGTCGACGTCAAGGGCAAGACCGTGGTGATGCTGGTCAACGACCCCGGCTTCCACGCCAACGACGCATCGTTGTTCGAAGGCAAGCGGATGACCTACTACGGCCGCTGGGTCTACAAGTTCGACGAAGCTGCACGCCAAGGCGCCGCCGCCGCGCTGATCATCCACGACACGCCCGGCGCGTCCTACGGCTGGGACGTGGTGAAGAATTCCTGGTCGGGTGCGCAGTACGACCTGCCGGCGGCAAGCGATCCCGATCCGCGCCTGCCGGCGCAGGGCTGGATCACCGGCGAACAGGCGAACGCATTGTTCGCCGATGCCGGGCTCGACCTCGATGCACTGCGCGCGGCCGCCAACAAGCGCGGCTTCAAGGCGGTGCCGATGAAGGCGAAGCTGTCGCTCGACCTCAAGAGCACGATCACCGAGAAGCAGTCGCGCAACGTGATCGGACTGCTGCCCGGCAGCAAGCACCCCGACGAGGCGATGATCTACATGGCGCATTGGGACCACCTGGGCAAGCATGCGGACGAACCCGGCGACAACATCTACAACGGTGCGGTCGACAATGGCACCGGCGTGGCCGGCATCATCGAGATCGCCGAGGCGTTCGCGAAACAACAGCCGCCGCCAGAACGCTCGCTGCTGTTCATTTCGGTCACGCTGGAGGAATCCGGGCTGCTCGGCTCCAAGTACTACGTCGCCCATCCGGTGATCGCGCTCGACAAGACCGTCGGCGTGGTCAACCTCGATGCGCTGGGCGTGGCCGGCAAGACCCATGACCTCACCGTCGTCGGCATGGGCAGCTCGGAACTGGAGGACATCCTCAAGACCGTGGCCGCCAAGCAGACCCTGGCCCTGCATGCCGAATCCCGCCCGGAAGCCGGCGGCTATTTTCGCTCCGATCATTTCAACTTCGCCAAGGCCGGCGTGCCGGCCCTGGACATCGGCAGCGGCGACGATCTCGTCGACGGCGGCAAGGCGGCCGGCGAAGCCGCGGACAAGGATTACAACGACAACCGCTACCACAAACCCGGCGACGAGTATGACGCCGCGACCTGGAAACTCGATGGCGTGATCGACGAACTCAATGCCGCGTACGGCGTCGGTCGTGAACTCACCAACTCGGAACAATGGCCGAACTGGTACAAGACCAATCCGTTCCGTGCGGCGCGCGACAAGATGATGGCGGCGAAGCCAGCGGCAGCGCCGGCGCAATAAAACCAGGCGTCATGCATAAAGCGAACGGCGCCTTCATGGCGCCGTTCTTTTTTGCCCGACCTTTGCAAGCGCGTCCGCGGGGTGCAAGCTGCGCTCATCTTTCCGGGGAAACCGACCATGATCACTGCCTACTGGTGCATCCTGATTGCCGCGTTCCTGCCGTACGTCTGGGTGACCGTCGCCAAGGCCGGCGGCGAGCGCTACAACAACAGCGACCCACGTGGCTGGCTGGCGAAACAGGACAACCCGCGCAGCCATCGCGCCAATGCCGCGCAGTTGAATGCCTACGAGGCATTCGCGCCGTTTGCCGCCAGCGTGCTGATGGCGCAGTTCGCCCACGTCGATCCAGCGCGGATCTCGCTGCTGGCGATCGCATTCGTGGTGCTGCGCGTGCTGCATGGCGTGTTCTACATCGCCAACGTCCATGCACTGCGCAGCCTGGCCTGGTTCGGCGCCTTCGGCTGCGTGGTCTGGTTGATGCTGCAGGCGGCGCTGAGAATGGCCGCCTGACAGCCGTAGGACGGAGCCGCCGCAGGCGATTCGCCCTACGGCTGTCAGGCGGTAACGAGGCGCACCCGCGCGAAGCTGCGTTTGCCGACCGCCAGCACGCCGGTAAACCCCGGAGCGAACACGCGCTGCGGGTCTTCGACAACTTCGCCGTCGATCCGCACCGCGCGCTCCTTGAGCTTGCGGTTGGCTTCCGAATTGCTCGGCGTCAGTCCAGCCGCGGTCAGCAGCGCGGCGATGCGCAAGCCTTCCGCAGGCACCGCGACATCGGTCAACGGCAACCAGGCGGTATCGCCTTCGCCACGCACCACGGCGTTCCAGCCGGCGATCGCGCGTTCTGCCGCCGCTTCGCCGTGGAAGCGCGCGGCCAGCTCGCGTGCCAACCGCAGCTTCACGTCGCGCGGATTCAAGGCGCCGGCCGCGATGTCGCGTTGCAGGCTCGCGACCTCGTCGATCGAAATTCCGAAACTCAGCAATTCGATCCAGCGCCACATCAGTTCGTCGCCGATCTTCAGCGTCTTGGTGACGATGTCGATCGCCGGCTCGTCGATGCCGATGTAGTTGTTGAGTGACTTGGACATCTTCTGCACGCCGTCGATGCCTTCCAGCAGCGGCATGGTCAACACAATCTGCGGCGGCTGGCCGTGGCTTTCCTGCAGGCCGCGGCCCATCAGCAGGTTGAATTTCTGGTCGGTACCGCCGAGCTCGACATCGGCCTTGAGCGCCACCGAGTCGTAGCCCTGCACCAGCGGATACAGGAATTCGTGGATCGCGATCGGCTGCTGCGCGGCATGGCGCTTGCTGAAATCATCGCGCTCGAGCATGCGCGCGACGGTGTGCTGCGCGGCGAGCCGGATCATGTCGGCCGCGGACATCTGCCCGAACCACTCGGAATTGAAGCGGACCTCGGTCTGGTCGCGATCGAGGACCTTGAACACCTGTTCGGCATAGGTCTGCGCGTTGGCGAGCACGTCCTCGCGCGTGAGCGGTTTGCGGGTGACGTTCTTGCCGCTGGGATCGCCGATCATTCCGGTGAAGTCGCCGATCAGGAAGATCACCTGATGGCCGAGTTCCTGGAACTGCCGCAGCTTGTTGAGCAGCACGGTGTGGCCGAGATGCAGATCCCGCGCGGTCGGATCGAAGCCGGCCTTGATCCGCAGCGGGCGGCCGAGCTTGAGCCGCGCCTCGAGTTCCTCGCGCTTGAGGATTTCGGCGGCACCGCGGGCGATCAGGTCCAGGTCTTGCTGCAGGCTCACGGAGATACTCTCGCCAGGTCGACCGCATCGGAAGCGTGACGCGGGTAGTGAAGAGATCGTTAACACGAAGTTAATCTGAATACGCTCAAAAATCCATCGCAATCAAAGGTTTGACGCACACTTTTCGCACGACTATGGTACGGGCTTGACGCGTTCATCACATCGGACCCGGGGAGTGGACTGATGAGCACAGAGAGTCGCAACGGCCGGCGCGCGCGCCTGGACAAACTACGCGAAGCCGCGTTGCACCGGAAGGTGCTCGCCCAACATCTCCCTGCCGCATTCAACGGTAGATGGACCCGTCGCCACTGGGCGCATGCCAGCCTGTTCGCGACCCTCGGCGCATTGGTCGCCGCGATTGTTCCCGGTTTCTCCAACGCGATGCAATCGCCGACCCTGGCACCGCGCACCACGCTCGCGCTGGCCTTGCCGGTGTTGCCGCTGGGGCAACTGCGCGGCCATACCGGCGACAGCTGGCAGCTGGTCAGCGTGCAGCACGGCCAGACCCTGGGCGCATTGTTCGATCAGCTCCACATCCCCGCCAGCACGATGCATACCATCCTCGCCCAGCCCGGCGCGAAAGATACGCTGACCCGGCTCAAGCCCGGCACCGTGCTCGGCTTCGATCTGCCCGTCCAACCTCTTGGAGCGCCGGTCACCCTGCGCAGCTTCCGCTACGACCGCGACGACACCCATCGCGTCGAGGTGTCTCTCGTCGGCGACGAGATCCGCCAGCAGGTGATCGAGCGCCCGACCCAAACCCGCACCGTGGTGCTCAGCGGCGAGGTCGGTCGCTCGCTGTTCCGCTCGGCGCGCAAGCTCGGCCTGTCCGCCAGGAACATCAACACGCTCACCGACGATATCTTCAAGTACGACATCGACTTCAACGACGACGTCGCGGCGAGCGATCGCTTCAGCGTGGTCGTCGACCAGGTCTGGCGCGATGGCGAGCTGATCGCCACCGGTCCGGTGCAGGCGGCGACCTTCACCGTCGGCGCCAAACTGCATTCGGGTTTCCGCTTCGAGCGCAGCGGCAAGGCCGAATACTTCACCGCCGACGGCCGCCCGCTGAAGCGCAGCTTCATCCGCATGCCGATCCCGTATGCGCGCCTGACCTCGACCTTCGGCAACCGCTTCCACCCGATCCTCGGGCGCATGCGCATGCACCAAGGCGTCGACTACGCCGCCTCCACGGGCACCCCGATCATGGCCGCCGGCGACGCCCGCGTCGCTTTCGTCGGCATGAAGGGCGGCTACGGCCGCGTGGTGATCCTCGACCATGGCCACGGTTACAGCACGCTGTATGGGCATATGTCGCGCTTCGGCAAGGAGCATGTCGGCCAGCGCGTCGCGCAGGGTTTGGTGATCGGCTACGTCGGCATGAGCGGGCTGGCGACCGGGCCGCACCTGCACTACGAATTCCGCGTCAACGGCGTGCACCGCAACCCGCTGTCGATCACGATGCCACCGCCGGAGCCGCTGGGCGGCGTCGCGCTGGCGCAGTTCCGTGCGCAGACCGGCACTGCGCTGGCGAAGATCCGCAAGGTCGAGGACGTGATCTACGCCGACGCCACGCCGCCGAAGCCGGCCAAGGGCAACAAGCGCGCCTGAACCGGCGCGCCTGAACCGGCGCGTTTGAACCGGTATCCTCGCCTTGTCGCGCGCGACGGTTCGCGCGCTTGAGTCGCAGGCAGGCGCATGACAGTTGATCCTTCGGGCCCGGGGCTTTTTCTCGGGCTGATCTCCGGCACCAGCGCCGACGGCATCGATGCCGCGCTGGTGCGGTTCGGCAGCGACGATGCCCATGCACGTTGCGAGCTCATCCGCGGCCGCACCTATCGCTGGGACGAAGGCTTGCGCGCGCGCCTGATCGCGCTCGGCCAGGGCGGCGACTGCAGCTCGCTGGACGAACTGGGCACGCTCGACGTGCAGATCGCCGAAGCCTTCGCCGCTGCCGCGTTGCAGTTGCTCGACGAAGCCGGCATCGACGTCGCGCAGGTGCAGGCGCTCGGCTCGCATGGCCAGACCGTGCGCCATCGCCCCGTGGGCGCGGCATTCGACGGTCGCTGGCCGTTCACCATGCAGCTGGGCGACGGCAACGTCATCGCCGAGCGCAGCGGGATTGCAACGGTCGCCGATTTCCGGCGCCGTGATGTCGCCGCCGGCGGCCACGGCGCGCCATTGCTGCCGGCGCTGCACGCGGCGTTGTTGCGTGCAGTGGACGAGACGCGCGCCGTGCTCAACCTCGGCGGCATCGCCAACCTGACCCTGCTGCCGCCGCTGCATGCCGCGTCCGACCAGGCATCGATCCCGGACGGGGTGCGCGGCTTCGATACCGGCCCGGCCAATGCACTGCTGGATGCCTGGTGCGAACGTCACCACGGCACGGCCTTTGATGCCGACGGTGCCTTCGCCGCCAGCGGCAACGTCGACGAAGCGCTGCTGGCGAGATTGCTGGCGGAGCCGTGGTTCTCCTCGCCGCCGCCAAAAAGCAGCGGCCGCGAACAATTCCATCTCGACTGGGCTGCGGCACAACTGCGTGGCGGCGAACGCTCGAAGGACGTGCAGGCCACGCTGCTGGAACTGACCGCGGCGAGCGTCGCCGATGCCTTGCGCACGACCCAACCCGACACGCAGCGGCTGCTGGTCTGCGGTGGCGGCGTACACAACCCGGTGCTGCTGCGGCGCATCGCGGCGCGCCTGCCCGGCGTGTCCGTGGAATCGACCGCGAAACATGGCGTCGATCCGGATTTCGTCGAGGCGATGGGGTTCGCCTGGCTGGCGCGCGAGACGCTGGCCGGACGTCCCGGCAACCTGCCCGGCGTGACCGGCGCGCGCGGGCCGCGCGTGCTCGGGGCAATCTATCCGGTGTGATCGTCGCGCAAGCCGGCCCGGCCTATTTGAGTTCGAAGTCCGCTGCGATGTGCTGGTCCGGTTCGTCCGGCGACGCGGTCGCCGCGGGCATCGCGCGGCCGATCATCGCGAAACCAGCATCGTCGGGCACCTGCTCCAGGGCGGCCACCGCCGCTTCCAGCGCGCCGGCCTCGGTATCGTTGAGGCGCACCGCGGCATCGCTCTCGCACACGTGCAGGCCGTGCTCGAGCAGCCGCAGCAGGGTGTCGGGCAACGGCCAGCCACGCGCGTCGCTGATCCACCGGATGCGATCGGCCAGCACCGGGTCGATGTCGTGCAGGACGATGTCGGTCACATTGCCTCCTTGCCGCGCCTACCATTTGCCACGTACTGCGGTGGAACCAGCGGACAAGCGGCGCTTTTGCTCCTGCGGCATGGTCAGCCCGCGGAGACTGACGCCGCATCCACGGCACGGAATCGCGGCCACAAATACAGGAACAAGGCGGTCGCAGGCAACACCGCGACCGTGGCGATGATGAAATAGGTGCCATACCCGGTGGCCTCGACAATGCCGCCGGCGAAGATTCCCAGCACCTTGCCGGGCAGGTTGACCATCGAGCTGAGCAGCGCGTACTGGGTCGCGGTGTGCTGTCGATTGACCAGCGACGACAGGAACGCGACCGCGGCGGTGCCGAGGAATCCCAGCGTGATGTTCTCGGCCGAGATCACCAGGGTCAACGCGGCCAGGTCGCCGGGGTGGCCGATCAGCCACACGTACAGCAGGTTGCAGCTGGCACACAGCACGATCGACGCCAATAGCGGCCGACGCACGCCCCAGCGCGCGATCGCGATGCCGCCGAGGAACACACCGACGATGCCCATCCAGATTCCGTAGATCTTGGTGATCGCGCCGATCTGGGTCTTGGTGAAGCCCATGTCGATGTAGAACGGGCTCATGATCCCGCCGACCAGCGCCTGCTCGGGAATCTTGAACAGCAGGATGAACAGCAGCGTCAGCAGCGCGGTCTGC
>DASZZT010000053.1:0-4879 GCA_035543275.1 Luteimonas sp.
GTCACTGTCCGGCACCAGCGTCGCCTGCGCCGGGCGCGCCTGCGCGCACAAGGCATGGAAACCGGGATAGCCCGCGCGCGGCGGCGCGAACGGGTTGCCCTCGAGGTTGAACTCGACGCCGTAATCGCGGCACAGCGCCGCCAGCGCGAGCACGTCATCGCCACGGATGTGGCGGGCATCCGGACGCGGATGCACGGTGATGCCGTGGGCGCCTGCGTCCAGGCAGATGCGTGCCGCCCGCACCACATCGGGCGCGTTGCCGCCGCGCGAGTTGCGCAGCACCGCGATCTTGTTGACGTTGACGCTGAGGACGGTCATCGCGGCAGCCTGGTGCGCGAGGGCGGCGATGCAGGTTTTTCAGGTCGGCGGCAGATCCGACGCGGCGGCGGCGCGGCGGACCTCGGCCTGCTCGCGCAGACGGCGCAGCTCCTGCGGGTCGATCAGCATCTGCTCATCGCGGCTGCGGCTGCCGATGCGATGCGCCAGCAGGCCGAGGACCCAGGCCACCAGCAGGCCCAGCGCGACCAGCAGGCAGGGCACGGCCAGCGCCACCGACGTGGTCTTGAAGGCGACCGCAAGCGCGGCCACCGCGAACAAAAGATACAGCCAAGGCAGCATCGCCGAGCTCCGCGTGAACACGGCGGCAGTCTAGCGCGAACCCGGTCAAAACGATCGCTGGCCGGAATGCAGCATGTCGACTACCGCATATCGATTACAGCAGCGGCGCCAGCAGCCGCGCCAGCGCCTCGGGTAGCCGCACTCGCCACAGCGACCGCGCCCGTTCATGGCGCACCCGCGGCGCATGCGCGAATTCGCCTTCGATCAGCTGCGCCAGCGCGGCGGCGACCCCGGCGTCGCGGAACAGCATCGATACTTCGAAATTGAGCCGGAAGCTGCGCGAGTCGAAATTGGCGCTGCCGATGATCGCCAGCGCGTCGTCGACCAGCAGTGCCTTCGAGTGCAGCAGGCGCGGGCCGTATTCGTAAACCTTGACCCCGGCGGCGAGCAACTCGTCGAAGTACGAGCGCGCGGCGAACGTGACCAGCCGCGAGTCGCTCAGCTTCGGCACCAGCAGCCGCACGTCGAGTCCGGCGAGCGCGGCCGAGGTCAGCGCCATCAGCGCCGCCTCGCCAGGGACGAAGTAGGGTGTCGCCAGCCACACCCGCTGGCGCGCGGCGTGGATCGCACCCACGTGCAGGCGGTGGATCGCCTCCCACGACGAGTCCGGTCCCGAGGTCAGCACCTGCGCCGGGATGGTCCCCGGTCGCGGCGCCGGCAGCGTACGCGCGATGCCGCCGATGAAGTCGCGAGTGCCGGTGGAATAGCCCCAGTCCTCGACGAATACTAACTGCAGCGAGCGCACCACGTCGCCTTCCAGGCGCAGGTGCAAGTCGCGGTAGGCATCGGTGCGCAGGCGCTCGTTCTCCTCGTCGGTGATGTTGATGCCGCCGGTGAAGGCGATGCGGTTGTCGATCACCACGATCTTGCGATGCGAGCGCATGTTCAGCCACGGCCGCTTCCAGATGCGCCCCAGGCGCATCGGATGGAACCAGGCCAGTTCGCCGCCGGCCTCGATCAGCGGCGCGAAAAACGCGCGCGGTGTATCGGCGCAGCCGACCGCGTCCAGCAGCAACCGCACCGCGACGCCGGCGCGGGCGCGTTCGACCAGTGCATCGCGCAAGGCGGTGCCGCTGCGGTCGGCGGCGTAGATGTAGTACTCCAGATGGACGTGGTGCTGCGCCTGGCGCACGTCGGCCAGCAGCGCGTCATAGGTGGCAGCGCCGTCGACCAGCAGCTGCACCACGGTGGCGCTGCTCACGTGCAGCCCGGTGGTCGCCTGCGCCAGCCGCGACAGCTCGATCGCATCGCTGGTGTCCACGGCGTCTTCGCCGGCCGGCAGTGCGACCCGGGCGCGCCCGCGACGCAGTCGGTGCCGCTTGATCTTCTGCGGGCCGAACACGTAATAGATCAGGAAGCCGAGATAGGGCAGCGCCGCCAGGCCCAGCAGCCAGCTCAGGGTCGCCACCGGTTCGCGCTTCTGCAGCACAATCCAGCCGCCGAGCCAGACCAGGTAGCCGATCCAGCCGAGCGTCAGGTACAGGCCGAGATGCGGCACATGTCGCAATGTGGACCAGGCATCGTGCAGGACATCGAACATGAAGGATTCAGGGAACGTCGCAGGTGCTGCGACGCGCCAAGCGTAGGCTGTCGCCATGGAGGATGCACGCAAGGCGCAGGCGCCGATCAAGGGTCGTGGTTCCGCGTCGTATGTGAACGGCCGCTTCGAGAAGACCGTTGCCCGCGGCGAAGACGACGGCTGGGGTTCGGTCTACACCAACACGCTTGATGACAGCAATGAAGCGCTCGCTCCGCATCCCGACACGAGCGTCACCGAAGAGCGCGCGCGCAGCATCATCAGCCGCAACGAATCACCCGACGTCGGCTTCAGCCAGTCGGTGAATCCGTATCGCGGCTGCGAGCACGGCTGCGTGTACTGCTTCGCGCGGCCCTCGCACGCGTACCTGGACCTGTCGCCGGGGCTCGATTTCGAGACGAAGTTGTATGCCAAGACCAACGCCGCCGAACGTTTGCGCCACGAGCTGGCGAAGCCGGGCTACGTGCCGGCACCGATCGCGCTGGGCATCAACACCGATGCTTATCAGCCGATCGAACGCCGTTACCGCATTACCCGCGAGGTGCTGGAAGTGCTGGCCGAATGCCGGCATCCGGTCAGCTTCGTCACCAAGAGCGCATTGATCGAGCGCGACCTCGACCTGCTGGCGCAGATGGCACGCGAGCGCCTGGTCACCGTGTATTTCTCGATCACCACGCTGGACAACAAGCTGGCATCGAAGATGGAACCGCGCGCGACCGCGCCGCACGGCAAGTTGCGGGCGATGCGTGCGCTTGCCGATGCCGGGGTGCCGGTCGGGGTAATGGTGGCGCCGGTGGTTCCGATGATCACCGACCGCGAACTCGAGCACATCCTCGAGGCCGCCCATGACCATGGTGCCCGCGCCGCCGGCTATGTGCTGCTGCGGTTGCCGCACGAACTCAAGGATATCTGGCGCGAATGGCTGCAGCTGCATTATCCCGAGCGCGCCGCGCACGTGATGAGCCTGATCCGGCAGATGCGCGGCGGCAAGGATTACGACAGCGCGTTCGGCAAGCGCATGCGCGGCGAGGGGCCGTTCGCGGAATTGATCGCGATGCGTTTTGCGAAGGCGCACAAGCGGCTCGGCTACGGGCACCTGCCACCGCTGGATGGCTCGAAGTTCGTCGCGCCGAGGAAACCTTCGCCGCAGGGCGACCTGTTCTGACGCGCCAGGCACCGGACCGCGGAAAACTGGAGCAGATCCATTGTCCTGTGCCGCGCGACAGGAAGAGAAAGCCCTTCAGCGCGGCTCGCGCAGGAAACGCGCCATCGATACCCCCGCCAGCGCCGGCACGAACTGCGCGGCGACATCGACAAACCCGCGCATCACCGCGATCTCGCGCGGACTGCGGTTGAGCGCATCGCGCAGATCCGGATTGCAGCCTGCGCGCAGCAGCCGCTGGGTGATGCGCAGCAGACCATGCAAGGCGCCCAGATGCAGCGGCCCGAAACCGCGCGGATCCTGCGCATCCAGCGTGACTTCCTCATCCAGCAGGCGCTCGATGCCGGTCAGCACCACGTCCTCGTCGCAGGCGGTGCCGGGTTCGGCGCGGGCGCCGAGCAGCAGCAGCAACGGGGTGACGTTGCCGGCAGCAGCCGCGTCGGCGTCGGCGCCGGCCAGCAGCAAGGTGTCGAGCAGTGCTACCAGCCGCGGCCGCTCGCGCGCGGTGAAACCGAACAGGGCGGCGCAATGCAGCGGCGTCAGCCCCTGCGCATCGCCGGCGTGGACGTTGGCGCCGGCCATCAGCAAGCGCGCGCACAGGTCGGGCAGGCCGAGCGCGGCAGCCAGCATCAACACGGTGACGTCGCCGGGCAGCCGCTGCTCGAGGCCGGCGCCGGCGGCGAGCAGGCAGTCGGCAATCTCGCCGTGGCGCATGCTGACCGCGGCCGACAGCGGCGTGGCACCGGTGTGTGCCGCCCGCTGCGGATCGGCGCCGCGCGCCAGCAGCAGGTCGACGGTGGCGCGATGACCACCGCCGGCGGCGCGCAGCAGCGCGGTGCAGCCCTGCGCATCGACGGCGTCGACCGGAAAGCCCAGATCGAGCAGCCGCCGCACCGCATCGGCATCGCCGACGATCGCCGCGGCTGGAACGTCGGCCGCCTGCAGCGCGCGTTTGGGCAACGGCCAGCCGCGCCAGTCGAGCCAGTCGGCCAGATCACGACGGCCAGCCGACAGCGCCACGCCCAGCGGCGTCTGCCCGTCGGCGGCGCGCATCTGCGGGCAGGCGCCATGCGCGATCAGCAATTTCAGGGCCGGCTCGCGACTGAGCGCGGCGGCCAGGTGCAGCGCGCTCATGCCGTGGCTGTCGCGCGCCTCCAGATCGACGCCGAGCGCGACCAGGCGCTCGACCAACTGCAGCCAGCCCAGCCGCACTGCCAGCGCCAGCGGCGGATCGCCGGCAGGGGATGGCGCGAACGGATCGGCGCCGCGTTCGATCAGGTCGAGTGCATGCTGTTCGAGGCCACGCTGTTCAAGAGCACGCTGCTCAAGCCCGCGCCCGGCCTGATCGCCCCCGGCGCAGGCACCGAGGAAGCGCGCCAGTCCGCCGCCGCCGGCCGGTGACACGCCGCGACGCAGCAAGGCTTGCAGGTCCGGCAATGCCCGCGGCCCGCGCGCGAGCAGCGCGAACATCGGGGTATCGGACAGCACGTTGTCGGATAGCGCCGCGCGCAATTCCGGATCGGCACCGCGCGCGAGCAGCCAATCGATCCGTGCCGGCTGCG
>DASZZT010000054.1:0-5478 GCA_035543275.1 Luteimonas sp.
CCGCATCAACGGCATGAGCTACAGCCGCTTCATCAACGGCCTGCTCAAGGCCGGCATCACCCTCGACCGCAAGGTGCTGGCCGATATCGCCGTGCACGATGCCGCGGGTTTTGCCGCGCTGTCCGAGAAGGCCAAGGGCGCTTTGGCGGCGTAAATCGTCGTCTCCACAGATGGTATCCGGCGGCTTCGGCCGCCCAGACGTGGGGAAGGGCACAAGTCCTTCCCCATTGTTTTTTGCAGGGCAAACCGGAATGCATGAAGACCGGTAGGAGCGCCCCATGGGCGCGATCGCTCTTCGGCGAACCTGCAAGGCAAAAGCATCGCGCCCATGCTCTGCAGAAGCACGGGGCGCTCCTACATAGGCGAGGTGCGATAGCCAATGAGTGGGATCGAATCACTGGTGGGGCAGGCACTGTCCGGCATCGCGGCCGCGAGAACGCCGGACGCGCTCGAGGCGCTGCGCGTGGCACTGCTCGGCAAGAACGGCAGCATCACCGCGCAACTGAAGTCGCTGGGGACGATGCCGGCGGAACATCGCAAGGCCGCGGGCGAAGCGATCAATCGTGCCCGTGATGCGATTGGTGATGCGCTGGCCGCGCGCAAGCTCGAACTCGACAGCGCGGTGCTCGACGCACGCCTGGCGACCGAAACCATCGACGTCACCCTGCCGGGTCGCAACGCAGCGCGCGGCGGCCTGCATCCGGTCAGTCGCACGCTGGAGCGCATCACCGAGATCTTCGGCCGGCTCGGCTACGAACTTGCCGACGGCCCGGAGATCGAGGATGACTGGCACAACTTCGAGGCGCTGAACTTCCCGCCGCACCACCCGGCGCGCGCCATGCACGACACCTTCTACATTTCTGATGAGAGCCGCGCTGATGAGAGCGGCGGCGACCGCCGCCTGCTGCGCACGCACACCTCGGGCGTGCAGGTGCGCTACATGAAGGACTTCATCCTTGAACACCAGCCGCCGCTGCGCATGATCGCCGCCGGCAAGGTCTATCGCTCGGATTCTGATCAGACGCACACGCCGATGTTCCACCAGGTCGAGGGTCTGCTGGTCGATGAGCACGCCAGCTTCGCCGACCTCAAGGGCACGTTGAGCGAATTCGTGCGCGCGTTCTTCGAGCGCGACTTCGCGATGCGTTTCCGTCCGAGCTACTTCCCGTTTACCGAGCCGTCGGCGGAAGTCGATATCGCATGGCAGCAGCCGGATGGTTCGATGCGCTGGCTGGAAGTGCTGGGTTGCGGCATGGTCCACCCGAACGTGCTGTGCAACGTCGGCATCGACCCGGAGCGTTACAGCGGCTTCGCCTTCGGTCTCGGTGTCGAGCGCTTCGCGATGCTTCGCTACGGCGTCGACGACCTGCGCAGCTTCTTCGACAACGACGTGCGTTTTCTCAAACAGTTCGCGTAGGGCGGGTCTTGACCCGCCGTCACGGTGACATACAGGCGGGTCAAGACCCGCCCTACGGCATACGACAATAATGAAATTCTCCGAAAACTGGCTGCGGCAACACGTCAAGACCGACGCGACGCGCGAGGAACTCGCCGCGACGCTGACCGCCATCGGTCTTGAGGTCGAGGATTTGACCGTGCTCGGCGAATCGCTCGATGGCGTCGTGGTCGCGCGCATCGTCGAATGCGCCAAGCATCCGGAAGCCGACCGCCTGCAGGTCTGCCAGGTCGATGCCGGGCAGGGCACGTTGCTGCAGGTCGTCTGTGGTGCGCCGAACGCGCGCCCGGGCCTGGTCGCGCCGCTGGCAACCGTCGGCGCGCGCGTCGGCGATATCACGATCAAGGCCGCGAAACTGCGCGGCATCGAATCCAATGGCATGTTGTGTTCGGCCAAGGAACTGGGTCTGGACGCCGACGCGTCCGGCCTGCTTGAACTTGCCGGCGATGCGCCAGTCGGCGCTCCGCTGGCCGATTACCTCGGCCTGCCGGACGCCAGCATCGAACTCAAGCTCACGCCGAACCGCGCCGATTGCTTCAGCGTGCGTGGTATCGCCTTCGATGTCGCCGCCGCCTGCAATGGTGAGATGGTCGCGTTCGATGCGACGCCGATGCCGGCGTTGAACGATGCGACGCTGGCGGTCGAACTCAATGCCGGAAGCGACGCGCCTCGCTACATCGGCCGCGTGATCGAAGGCGTCGATGCCGCGCGCAAGACGCCGATCTGGATGGCCGAACGGTTGCGCCGTAGTGGCATCCGTCCTGTGAGTTTCCTGGTCGATGTCACCCAATACGTGATGCTGGAACTCGGCCAGCCAATGCATGCGTTCGACCGCGACCTGCTGCGCGGGCCGGTCGGGGTGCGCCGCGCGCATGCTGGCGAAACGTTGAAGCTGCTGGACGGTCGCGAGGTCGCGCTGGACGGCGAATTCCTGGTCATCACCGACGCCGACCGCGCGGTCGGGCTGGCCGGCGTGATGGGCGGCTTCGACACGCGCGTCACCGACGCGACCAGAAATGTCTTTCTCGAAGCCGCGCATTTCGCGCCCGATGCCATCATCGGCCGCGGTCGCAGGCTCGGCCTGCACACCGATGCCGGGCATCGCTTCGAGCGCGGCGTCGATCCGGAATTGCCGCGCGCCGCGATCGAAGTCGCCACGCGCCTGATTGTCGAGATCGCCGGCGGCGCGCCGGGTCCCGTGATCGAGGCGGCGTTGCCCGAGCATCTGCCGCAGCCGCAACCGGTGTTGCTGCGTCGCGCGCGGCTGGCGCGCGTACTCGGCGTCGCCATCGCCGACACCGGAATCGAACGCATCCTGCGCGCGCTTGGGCTCGCCTTCGCGCAGGCGGCCGATGGCTGGCAGGTCACGCCGCCGACGCGCCGCTTCGACCTGGCGATCGAGGAAGACCTGATCGAGGAGATCGCGCGCATCCACGGCTACGATGCGATCCCGACCACATTGCCGGGCGGTACCACGCGCGTGGTCGCGCCGAGCGAGGCGATCGTTGATGAGGCGACCGTGCGTCGCCAGCTGGCCGCGCGCGATTATCTGGAAGCGATCAACTACGCCTTCGTCGATGCCGGGCTGCTGGCGAAATGGCAGGCCGAAGACGGCGCCGTGCCATTGGCCAATCCGCTGAGCACCGAGCTTGGTGCGATGCGCACGCAGCTGCTGCCCGGGTTGGTTGCCGCGCTTGGGCGCAACGTCGCGCGTCAGCAGTCGCGGGTGCGCCTGTTCGAACTGGGCAAGACGTTCGCGGCCAATGGCAGTGAAGCGCCGGGCGAAACCTTGCGCGTCGCCGCCGTTGCCTGCGGCGAAGCCTCCTCGGAGCAGTGGGGCGTGGCCGCGCGCACGGTCGACTTCCATGACCTCAAGGGCGACCTCGACAGCCTCGCTACGTTGTCGGGTGTGCAGCTCGAATACCGGGTGTCGCAAGGCGCCTGGGGTCACCCTGGTCGCTCCGCCGACATCATTCGCATCGATGCGAGCCGCGAAGGCGTGAAGATCGGCTGGATCGGTCAACTGCATCCGCGCCTGCTGCGGGCGCTCGACCTGGAAACCGACGTGGTCGCCTTCGAACTGGATCTCGCACCATTGCTGGCGCGCCCCGTGCCGAAGGCGCAGCGGCTGTCCAGGTATCCGTCCGTCCGCCGCGACCTCGCGTTCGTCGTCGCTGAATCGGTGCCGTGGGCGCAGGTTTCGGCCAGCGTCAAATCCGCTGCGGGCGCGTCGCTGCGCGATCTGGTGCTGTTCGATCGTTATGCCGGAAAAGGGGTGGAAACCGGATGCAAGAGTCTCGCTATGGGCTTGATTCTGCAGGAAGAATCCCGCACCCTGACCGATCGCGACGCGGACGTGGTGGTAGCCGATGTGACGGCTGCCTTGCAACGCGACCACGGCGCGGTCATCCGTAGCTGATCGTTTACAGGGGAACGATATGGCTTTGACCAAGGCAGAAATGGCCGAACGTCTTTACGAAGATGTCGGCCTGAACAAGCGCGAGGCGAAGGAATTCGTCGATGCGTTCTTCAACGTATTGCGCGAGGCACTGGAAAAAGGCCGACAGGTGAAGCTGTCGGGCTTCGGCAACTTCGACCTGCGCCGCAAGAACCAGCGCCCCGGCCGCAACCCGAAGACCGGCGAGGAAATCCCGATCTCGGCGCGCACGGTGGTGACCTTCCGGCCCGGTCAAAAACTGAAGGAGCGCGTGGAAGCCTATGCCGGGGGTGGGCATGCTTGACCCGGGCAGTAATCGCGAACTTCCGCCGATCCCGGCAAAGCGCTACTTCACCATCGGTGAGGTCAGCGAACTATGCGACGTCAAGCCGCACGTGCTGCGCTACTGGGAAACCGAGTTCCCGTCGCTCAAGCCGGTCAAGCGCCGTGGCAACCGTCGCTATTACCAGCGCCACGACGTGCTGATGGTGCGCCAGATCCGTGGCCTGCTGTACGAACAGGGTTACACCATCGGCGGCGCGCGCCTGCGCCTGGAGGGCGATGCGGCCAAGGACGAGTCCGCGCTCAGTTCGCAGATCATCAGGCAGGTGCGGATCGAGCTGGAGGAAGTGCTGCAGCTGCTGCGGCGCTAGGTTTTGTTCCACAAGCTATAATTGCTTCCGAAGTCGGGGCGTAGCGCAGCCTGGTAGCGCATCTGCCTGGGGGGCAGAGGGTCGTCGGTTCAAATCCGGCCGCCCCGACCAATCGTGAAATTCACGCGCACGCATGCGGGCGAGCCCGGATGTCTCTACCGGAGCTGCCATGAAGCCATGTCACGCCGTCCTGCCGCTTGCCTTGCTCCTGGCTTGGTCATCTTCCGCCCTGGCCGCGCGCGGTTTCGAGGCGCGCGACCTGGCCAGCATGGACCGCTTTTCGTCGCCGACGCTGTCGCCGGATGGCCGCAAGCTGGTGTTCGCCAAACGCGTGGTCGACTTCGACGCCAACAAGTCGAGCACTTCGCTGTGGATCGAGGACCTGTTCGCGCGCGATGCGGCGCCGCCGGTACGGTTGACGCCGGCAGGCTGGAACGTCAACTCGCCGGGGTTCTCCCCGGACGGCAAGACCGTGTACTTCCTCAGTGCCAAGTCCGGCAGCTCGCAGCTGTATGCGATCCCGAGGTCCGGTGGCATGCCGAAGCAGCTCACGGAGTTCGCGCTGGATGTCGATGCCTACAAGCTCGCGCCGGATGGACAGCGCGTCGCGTTTGCCGCCGGCGCGTTCGCCGATTGCGGCAGCGATCTGGCCTGCACGAAGAAGAAGCTGGATACCAAGAAGAAAAGCAGCGGCGTGGTGTTCGATCGCGTCTTCATCCGCCACTGGGACACCTGGAATGACGGTCGTTTCAATCGCGTGTTTGTCGCCAGGCTAGGCGACAAGGCGATGGCGAAGTCGGCGACGTTGCTCGGCGCCGACCTGATCGCCGACGTGCCGTCGAAACCGTTCGGCGATATGAGCGACATCGCCTGGTCGCCAGACGGCACCAGCGTGGTGGTCAGCGCGCGCCTGGCGAATGCCGAGGAGCCGC
>DASZZT010000055.1:0-20705 GCA_035543275.1 Luteimonas sp.
GGGTGTCCACAACATCGCCGCGTCGATGGTCTGCATGTCGGCATTCTCGCCCGCCGGCCGCGGCAATGCGACCGCCGTTAGAATCGTCGCCATGAACGCAGACCTCTGGGATGGGCTGATCGTCGGCGCCTCGCTGGCGACACTCGATACGGATAGCGGCTACGGCACGATCGCCGACGGCGCGCTGGGCTGGTGCGACGGTGTGCTGGCCTTCGTCGGGCCACGCGCGGCGTTGCCCGGCGCGCCGCGTTCGCTGGCACGGGAAGTGATCGAGGCCGACGGCTGGATCACGCCCGGCCTGGTCGATTGCCACACGCACCTGGTGTTCGCTGGCGACCGCGCCGCGGAATTCGAGCAGCGCCTGCAGGGTGCGAGTTACGAGGAGATCGCGCGCAGCGGCGGCGGCATCCTCTCGACCGTGCATGCCGTGCGCGCCGCGAGCGAGGATGAGCTGCTTGCGCAGTCACTGCCGCGTGCGCACGCCCTGTTGCGCGATGGCGTGACCACGTTGGAGATCAAGTCCGGCTACGGCCTGGATTACGACAACGAACGCAAGATGCTGCGCGTCGCGCGACGCATCGGCGAGCAACTCGGCATCACCGTGCGCACCACGTATCTGGCCGCGCATGCGCTGCCGCCGGAATTTTTCGGCAACGCCGATGGCTACATCGATGCAGTGGTCGAATGGCTGCCGCGCCTGCACGCCGAAGGCCTGGTCGATGCGGTCGATGCGTTTTGCGAGAGCATCGGTTTCACCCCGACGCAGACGCGGCGCGTGTTCGCGGCCGCGCGCGCACTCGGCCTGCCGGTGAAGCTGCACGCCGACCAGCTCAGCGATCTCGGCGGCGCGGCGCTGGTGGCGGAGTTCGGCGGCCAGTCCGCCGACCATGTCGATCACACATCGGACGCAGGCGTGCTCGCCATGGCGCAGGCCGGCACCGTCGCGGTGCTGCTGCCCGGCGCGTTCCATGTGCTGCGCGAGACCATGTTGCCACCGCTGGACGCGTTCCGTGCGCATGGGGTGGCGATGGCGATTGCCACCGATTGCAATCCGGGGACCTCGCCGCTGCTGTCGCTGCGCCAGGCGATGCAACTGGCGTGCACTCACTTCCGGCTGACGCCCGAGGAAGCCTTGCGTGGCGCGACCGCCAATGCCGCGCGCGCGCTTGGTCTGGTGGATCGCGGCATCCTGCGCGTGGGGATGCGCGCGGATTTCGTGCAGTGGCGCGTCCGGCAACCGGCGGAGTTGTGCTACTGGCTCGGCGGCGACTTCGCCTCCGCGGTGTACTGCGGCGGCAGTCGCCTGGCCTGAAAACAGGAAGCCCCGCATCGCGGGGCTTCGTGATCACGCCGTCGGGCGGCTTGATTACTTGCTGGTGGCTTTCTTGGCCACGACCTTCTTCGCCGGCGCCTTGGACACCGCCTTGGATGCGGTCTTCTTGGCCGCTACCGGGGCGCTCGGGGCACCGGTGGCTTTCGCGGCCACATGCGAACGCACGTTGCCGTAGCTGGCGATGGAACGCTTGCCCTTGGCAGTCTTGCGATCACCCTTGCCCATGTCGTACTCCTGAAGATGTCTGGAAAATCCGGGCCTCGGCGGCGCGGACTGGTTTGCGATGCATTTTTGCGATGGATTCGCGTCTGCGCAGCGACGCGCGAGGCGTGGATTCTAACCGAATCAGTGCGCGCAGGTCGCACTGTGGACGTGGCGATGGTTGAGCCGCAGGTTGGCCAGGTGCGCCAAGCCGACCAAGGTGCCACCGAGGGTCATCATGATCGCGTGCGGCACCAGTGCGTGGTGCAGCGGCGCATATAGCACCGCGAACCACAATGCCGCCAGCCCTGTCAGCAGCAGTCCGAGCGCACGTATGGCGCGATGGCGACGGTAGCCCCAGACCATGCTGGTCAGACCCAGCAGGGTCGCGAACAGGACGAAGCCGTGCTCGAAGCCTTCGCCCAGCCAGACCGCGATGCCGAGCGAAGGCAGCAGTGCGATCAACAGCGGCAACAGCGCACAGTGGATTGCGCACAGCAGCGAGCCCGTCGCGCCGAGGCGATCCAGTGCGGGCACCTGCCGTTTGGTCACGGTCAACGGTGGGGAGACATCGTTCATTGTTACATTGTAACAGTGCAATCCGTGGGCGGGCGGTGAGCGCATTGCGGGTTCAGGCACGGGTATCGAACACCGGCTGCGGCGCGTCGTGCGCCGGATGCGAGCGCCGCACCGCCGGCAGCAGTTGCGCCAGCAGCGCGCAGCCGGCCAGGGTCCAGACGATCATCGCGCCGCTGGGCAGGTCGAGCAGCGCCGACAGCACCAGCCCGGAGATATAGCCGGCCGCACCGATCGCATACGCGGTCGCCAGCCGCCCCCTGCCCTGCATTCCGGCGGTCGCCAATGCCGGCACGATCAGGCTGGCGAACACCAGATACACGCCGACCAGCTGCACCGAGGCGGTAATCGCCAGCGCGAACAGGCCGTAGAACAGCAGCCCGGCCAGGCGTCCACGCCGCCACCACATGAAGCCGAGCAGCGCCACCGACAACAATGCCGCCGGGATCAGCTGCGGATAGCTGACCCACAGGATCTGCCCGACCAGCAAATCCTTGAGGTGCTCGCCGCCCTGCGGATTGTTGGCCAGCAGCAGCAGGCCGCCGGTCGCTGCGAGCACGAACAACGTGCCGATCAGCGGCTCCTGGTATTCGGGCCAGCGGCGGTCGGTCCAGGCCAGCAGGCCGGCGCCGCCAAGCGCAGCGGCCGCAGCCGCGAGCTGCACGCCGAAACCGTGCTCGTCGATGCCGAAGTATTGCGCCAGGATCACCCCGAGTCCGGCGATCTGCGCGATCGCCAGATCGATGAAGATGATCCCGCGCGATAGCACCTGCTTGCCGAGTGGCACGTGCGTGGACAGCACGATCAGGCCGGCGACGCAGGCCGGGCCAAGGATGGCGACATCCAGGCCTTCCATGTTGAATGTCATTTAGCTGCCCCGAGCAGCTTGTTGATGGTGGAATCGAACAGGCCGAACAGGTCCTTCGACTGCGCATCGCCACCGACCGTGTACGGCAACGTGATTGCCGGCACGCCGGTGCGCTCAGCCAGCCAGGCGGCGGGCTTGGGGTCTTGATAGGCGGCGCGAATGATCGCCAGCGTGTTGCTCGCTTTGGTGGTCGCAATCAGGCTCGACAGATGCGCGCTGGTCGGCGGCACGCTCGGCTTGGGTTCGAGCGCGCCGATCTGCTGGATGCCGAGCCAATCCCACAGATAGACCCAGCTGATGTGATGGACCACAACCTTGCGCCCGCGCAGCGGTGCGGCCTCGGCTTTCCACTTGACCATCGCTGCCAGCCAGCGCTTGGTGAAGTCGGCGAGGCGCTGCTGGTAGGTCGCAGCGTTGGCGGGATCCAGCTGCACCAGCCGCGCATCGAGCACCTTGGCGATCACCAGCACGCGGCGCGGATCAAGTTGTACATGCGGATTGCCATCCGGATGGATGTCGCCGTTGGCGCGATCGAACGCGACGGGCTTTTCCAGCATCTTGACTTGCGCCGAGGCCATGAACGATCCGGCGCCGGAAGCGACCTTGGTGTTGCCGGACTGGCGGATCAGCTGCGGCAGCCAGCCCACTTCCAGTTCCGAACCGGTACAGACGACGAGATCGGCCGCGCGCACCTTCGCGATCAGGCTCGGCTTGGCCTCGATCATGTGCACGTCCTGCAGTGGAGACGTGCCGACATCAACGTCGATCTTGTCGCCGGCGAGTTCGCGCAACAGCGAACCCCACTCTGGTTCGCAGGCGAACACTTTCAATTTGGCCTGCGCCGGCGTGGAGACCAAGCCGGCAGCCAGCAGCAACGCGGGAATTGCGAACAGTTTCATCGCGGATATCCTCAGAATTTGTGCGCGCCGTGGGCGCCGAGGCTGGTCTGGTATTGCACGGTGACGGCGTTGTCGGTGTCGTCAGGATTGGGCTTGTCGTGGCTGAGTTGCAGGCGCACCAGGCTGAACTCGCTGTTGCGCCAGGTCAGTTCGGCGCTGTGGCGGTACGGATCGAAGCTGCCTGATGCGACCGCGAATGGATTGCCGGCATCGGCCCACAACCGGTCGTAGCGATAGCCGACGTCCCAGGTGCGGTTGAGGCGGTACACGCTCTCGATGTAGGCGCCGCGGCGCTGGCCGTTCCAGAGGGACGTAAGCGCCGGATCCGTGGGATCGGCGAACACGCCGTTGCGATCGTCGAGGAAATACTCGCTGCGCAAAGTGACGCCGCCATCCTTGAAGTTGCCTTGCGGCGCCCACTTCCAGGTGCCGTCGGCGACATACAGTTTGCTGTCGCCGCTGAAGCCGTCGCCGGCACCCGCGGCCTTCGTTTTCAGCATCGACACACCCGCCAGCCACTCGCTCTCGCTGCCGGCACTGCCGCCGACGTGCGCGAACAGCGTGCGCGTGCCGAGACCGCCTTGCTGCGCGCCACCGCTGGGGAAACTCTGGCCGCGGAATACTTCGCCGCCCAGCTCCACGAAAAGTGCGGTCGGCGCCACCCAGCGCAGCTGCACGCCATCATCGCCGTACTGGCCGCCGAGGAAGGCCTGGTACGGCAATGGTCGGTCGAAGAAGTTGTCGGTATGGGTGTGGTGGCCGTTGAGATAGCCGAGGTTGGACAAGAATCGGCCGGCGCGGAGGCTGAAACCGTTGGGCAGCGCGGTGGTATCGATGTAGGCCTCCTCGACGCCGAGATGGTCCTGGCCATCGTCGCTGCCGATGGCCAACGTCACTTGGCCGTAGAACTTGTCATCGATGTTGGTGGCGAACGCCATCTCGCTCTCGCCCAGAGAGAAGCCGTTGGCGCTCGGACCGGCTTCGCCGACGAGTGGAAACCCCGCGCGCAGGTAAGCAGTGGGATCCAGGGAATGGTGCGAGTAACTTCCGTTGAGAATGATGCTGATCGCGGGATTGAAGACGTTGGGGTTGCTGCCACCGCTGGTGTCCCCAACGGGCGCGGCGACGGATGCGGATTCGTTCGCGGCGGCATCATCGGGATTGGCCGCGAGTGCATCGATTTCCGCTTCGGCGCTGGTTGCACCAGGCGCCGTCGGCGCCGGGGTTGCTGCGACCGGCTGCACTTTCATCAGTTGCAGTTCGGTCTCGAGCGCCTGGATACGGGCTTCGAGCGCCTGGATACGCTGGTCGTCGGTAACAGCCGTCGGCGGGGTCGGATCGGCGGCGAACGCGGGCCCGGCAAACGCGGACAGCACACACAGGCCCAGCAGGGACTTTCGCATTGAGTTCCGGGAGATGGCAGTGGCAGGAAGTTATAACATAACACTCCCACCGGGCCGGCGGTCAATATGACCTTCGGCATCCAGGAATATCCATAAAGTCGCCCTTGCGGTCCTCCCGCAGCCATCCATGGCGAAACTTCACCTCTTCGGAAGGTCCGGCCCGGCCTGTCCGGCCCTGCGCAGCGCGCAGGGCGTTCATCCAAGGCGCGAGGCAGTGCCTCGCGAGCGTCTTGGATTCACCCATTGTCGGGCGTTCGCGGGCGCTGCCGATGCCGATAGGGCATCGGCTAAACGCGCCCGCTCACCCGTTGCAGCGGGCGCAGAGCCCGTGCACTTCCAGCGTCTGCGCTTGCGGCACGAAGCCGAGCGCCCGCGCGCGTTCGTCGAGCGCAGCGACCACCTGCGCGTCTTCCAGCTCGACCGCCGAGTGGCAGCGGTCGCAGATCAGGAACGGCACCGAATGCTGCGCGGTGCTGGGATGGTGGCAGGCGACGAAGGCGTTGACCGATTCGAGCTTGTGGATGAAGCCATTCGCGAGCAGGAAGTCGAGCGCGCGATAGACCGTCGGTGGCGCCGCAGCCCCCGCGCCTTCACTGGTGCGGACTTGATCGAGCAGGTCGTAGGCCTTCAACGGCCGGCCGCCCTGCGCGATCAGGCCGAGCACACGCGCGCGGATCGGCGTCAGGCGCAGGCCACGCTCGTGGCAGGCGACCTCGACCGCCGCCACGAACCCGTCAGCGTCGTGGACGTGGTGCTTGGGATCGATGCAGGTGTGCTTGGTCATGGCTGGATGATGGTGGCGCGAACGCGCCTACTCAAGAGTGCGGTTGCGCCAGATCGCCAATAGTTCGCAATCTACGCTTCAAGGCTGAGTCGATCCGCAGGAGCGCCTCATCCCGTCCTGGCAAATAAACCGTGCTCGCGATATCCGGGCTGACTTGGGAGTGCGTTATGGCTACTCGCAACGGCTGTGCCACCTTCCCGATACCAATGCCATATTTTAGAGCGACTTCATGGAGTGCCGCAGAGATATGTTCCACATCCCATACCGAGAGTACCTTCAATTTACCGTATGCAGACGCGAGTACCACGCTCGGATCGAGTTCCTTTGAATCCGGTGTTTCCGGCGGAGCCTCGTTATTTTTCAATGCCTCAAGATTCTTAGACGTTGGCGTCGGTGTTGGAGTTGGCACCGGACGTGTTGTAGTTGTATTGAGGTGTTTCTTCTCCGCTGCTTCGTCGTACTCGGTTGGTGGATCAAATACTTTTATAGCCATTTCCACCATGTCTTTGAGCGTCTGCGCTCGGTCTCGATAAGTAGTCACTACGTCTACCGCGGATGTACCTGGAGGCAGTACTAACCCTTGTTTTTGGATATGCCACTCGAGATGTTTCGCGACATCCGCTGGATCGTCGTTCTTGAGGTACTGCTGGTTGAACCAACCGAGCTTGGCCGGATCCAGCCGTGATGCTTTCGAGTTGACGTCCTTGAGGTCGAACAACTGCGTCATTTCCTCGATCGAGAAAATTTCCTGGTCACCGTGCGACCAGCCCAGCCGCACCAGGTAGTTCAGCAGCGCGTGCGGCAGGTAGCCGGCGTCGCGGTACTGCATCACGTCGGCCGCGCCGGTGCGCTTGGACAGCTTCGCGCCTTCCGGGTCGAGGATCATCGGCAGGTGCGCGAAGTGCGGCACCGCCGCGCCAAGCGCCTCGTAGATGTTGATCTGGCGCGGGGTGTTGTTGACGTGGTCGTCGCCGCGCACGACGTCGGTGATCTTCATGTCGATATCGTCGACGACGACCGCGAAGTTGTAGGTCGCGTAGCCGTCGGAGCGGAAGATCACCAGGTCGTCGAGTTCGCCGTTGCTGATCTCGATGCGACCCTTGACCTTGTCGTTCCATGCCACGCTGCCGTCGAGCGGGTTCTTGAAGCGGATCACGCGATCGGGATCTTCGCGGTAACCCGCGTTCCTTTCGCGGTAGGCGCCGTTGTAGCGCGGCTTCTCGTTGGCGAGAGTCAATGCCTCACGCATCGCTTCCAGCTCGGTCCTGCTCTCATAGGCGTAGTACGCCGTGCCGGCGGCCACCATCTGCTCGGCGACCTCGCGATAGCGCGCAAGCCTCGCGGTCTGGAAGATCGGCCCCTCGTCGTAGTCCAGTCCGAGCCAGTCCATTGCCTGCAGGATCGCGTCGATCGCCTCCTGGGTGCTGCGCTCGCGATCGGTGTCCTCGATCCGCAGGATGAACTGGCCGCCGCGGCGTCGCGCTTCCAGCCAGCAGTACAGTGCGGTGCGCGCACCGCCGATGTGCAGGTAGCCGGTGGGACTGGGGGCAAAACGGGTGCGGCAGGTCATGCGCAGGCCTGGATCAAGGGATTGCGCAATTTTAACCGCAGCGCGCCTGCGCAGTTGCTCCGCACTAGAATGGTCCGATGACGACGCTGTTCATTTCCGACCTGCATCTGGACGCCGAACGCCCGCAGATCACGAATCTGTTCGGCGCGTTCATCGACACCGAAGCTCGCAGCGCCCAGGCGCTGTACATCCTCGGCGACCTGTTCGAGGCCTGGGTCGGCGACGATGATCCGTTCGCGGTCGGCGCCTTCGTCGCGGACAAGCTGCTCGGTCTGCGCAACGCTGGCGTGCCGGTGTATTTCATGCGCGGCAACCGCGACTTCCTGCTCGGCAGCGATTACGCGCAACGTGCCGGGATGACCATCCTGCCCGACCCGGCGGTGGTGATGCTGCATGGCAAGCCGACCTTGCTGATGCACGGCGACCTGCTATGCACCGACGATGTCGCCTACCAGCAATTCCGTGCGCAGACGCGCAATCCCGACTGGCAGCGGCAGTTCCTGGCACAACCGTTGCCGGCGCGGCTCGCATTCGCGCAGCAGGCGCGCGCGGCGAGCCAGGCGCACCAGTCAGGATTGCAGAAGGCGGGGCAGATGGAAGCGATCACCGACGTCGCTCCCGCTAGCGTCGCGTCCACGATGAAACGCTATGGCATCGATACCCTGATCCACGGCCATACCCATCGCCCGAAGGTGCACACGCACGACACCGGCACCCGCATCGTGCTCGGCGACTGGTACGAGCAGGGCTCGGTGCTGCGAATGGATGCGAACGGCGCGAAACTTGACGCCCTGTAGCGTGCGCTGAGCGCACGATCGCGCCCTCGGAAACCAATTACGTGCGCACAGCGCACGCTACGGTCAGCTGGCGAATTGCTGCAGCGCCAGCAACTCTTCTTCGTCGAACCCGGCGGCAATACGCGCCTCGATATTGAACGGCCCGCGCAAGCTCCCCCGCGCATGGTCCGCCAGTAGCTCCCGGAAGCGCGGTCCCGGCGCGATGCCTTCGCGCTCGCAAAACCAGCGAAACCAGCGCGATCCGGCGGCGACGTGCGCGACTTCCTCGCGCAGGATTACGGCCAGGATGTCGGCGGTGGCATCGTCGCCGAGCGCGTGCAGCTTCACGATCATGGCCGGCGTCACGTCCAGCCCGCGCGCTTCCAGCACGCGTGGCACCAGCGCCATGCGCGCGAGGCCGTCGTGTGCGGTCTTTTCGGCCATCTCCCACAAGCCGTTGTGCGCGTCGAAGTCGCCGTAGTCGTGGCCCAGTTGCAGCAAGCGCTCGCGCAGCATCGTGAAATGCCGTGCCTCATCAAAGGCCACGGCGACCCAGTCCGCGTAGTACTCGCGCGGCAGGCCGCGGAAGCGATAGACCGCGTCCCATGCCAGATCGATTGCATTGAACTCGATATGCGCGATTGCATGCACGAATCCCGCACGCCCCTGCGGCGTGCCGAAGCCGCGTTGCGGCAAGTCGCGCGGTGATACGAGCTTCGGTGTTGCCGGCCGACCCGGCATGCGGATCGGTTCTGGCAGCTCGGCAACATCCGGAATTGCCAACTCGCCGCGTGCAAACGCTTGGGCAACGGCAAACGTACCTGCGACCTTGTGCTCCGGCGTGTCGGCCGCAAGGCATGCGCATGCAGCCTCGAACAACGAAGGCATCGAACTTACGACGCCGCGCGTCGCTTCTTCTTCGCCTCATCCGAGCGCAATTGCTGGATGCGTTCGAAATAGCCCGGTTCGATTCCGGTGACGTACTTGCCGTCGAAGCAGGACGAATCGAAATGCTCGATGAGGTGCTTCGGACCGGACACGGCCTCCTCGAGGTCGGCCAGGTCCTGGTAGATCAGCCAGTCGCAGCCCAGCACCTGCTCGATCTGATCTTCGGTGCGATCGTGCGCGACCAGCTCGTCCACCGAGGGCATGTCGATACCGTAAATGTTCGGGTAGCGCACCGGCGGCGCGGCTGAGGCCAGGTACACCTTGCGTGCGCCGGCGTCGCGCGCCATCTGCACGATCTGCTTGGATGTCGTGCCGCGCACGATCGAATCATCGACCAGCAGCACCACCCGATCCCTGAATTCCAGCGGGATCGGGTTGAGCTTGCGCCGGACCGACTTCGTGCGCTCGCCCTGCCCCGGCATGATGAAGGTGCGGCCGACGTAGCGGTTCTTGATGAAGCCCTCACGGTATTTCACCCCGAGCACGTTGGCGATCTCCAGCGCGGCATCGCGCGAGGTGTCGGGGATCGGGATCACCACGTCGATGTCGTGGTCGGGGCGCAGCCGCAGGATCTTCTCACCGAGCTTGACGCCCATGCGCATGCGCGCCTTGTGTACCGAGATGTCGTCCATCATCGAGTCCGGGCGCGCGAAATAGACGAATTCGAAGATGCACGGCGCGTGCTGCTGTGGCTGCGCGCATAGCTTGGTGAACAGCTCGCCGCGCGCGGTGATCACCACCGCCTCGCCTGGTGCGACGTCGCGAAGACGCTCGAAGCCGAGCACGTCGAGCGCCACCGATTCGGACGCAACAATGTATTCATCGTCGCCGGCGGCTGTGCTGCGCTTGCCCAGCACCAGCGGACGGATGCCGTGCGGATCGCGAAACGCGACCAAACCCAGGCCGAGCACCGCGGTCACCACCGCATAACCGCCGCGCGCGCGCCGATTGACGCCTTCCACAGCTTTGAACGCGGCTTCCGGAGTCAGCGCCTTCTGCGTGTCCAGCTCGTGCGCGAACACGTTCAGCAGCACCTCCGAATCGGACTCGGTGTTGACGTTGCGGCGATCCTGCTCGAACACCTCGTGCCGTAGTTCATCGGTATTGATCAGGTTGCCGTTGTGCGCCAACGCGATGCCATAGGGCGAATTGACGTAGAACGGCTGCGCCTCGTCGATGCCCTCGTTGCCCGCGGTCGGATAGCGGCAGTGGGCGATGCCGAACTTGCCTTCCAGCAGCAGCATCGATTTGGCATCGAACACGTCGCGCACCAGGCCGTTGCCCTTGTGCACGCGCAGGTGCGAGCCGTCCGCGGTGGCGATGCCGGCCGCGTCCTGACCACGGTGCTGCAGCACGGTCAAGCCGTCGTACAGCGCGGCCGCGACTTCAGTGGTTCCGACGATTCCGACGATGCCGCACATGGATGTTTCTCCGCGGGCTCAGGCGCCCGCTTTCTGCGGCGACGTTAACCCGTCGCCGATGGTCAACACATGGGGCGCATTAACGCCGAAATCAACGCGTTGCGCGGCCCACGGCGGCAGCCAGCCGCGCAGCCATTGCGCGCCCGGCAGCAACACCGGCACGACTTGCGACTCGCGCCAGCTGCGCTCGCGCGGCAGGGCGGTGAAGCCCATCAACAGCACCAGCATGCAGGCGACGAAGCCGCCGCGCGCCAGGCCGAGCGCGACGCCGAGCGCGCGATCCAGGCCGGACAAACCGACCGAATGCACCAGCTTGCGCACCAGGAACCCGACCATGCCGACGAACACCAGCACGCCGAGAAAACTCAACCCGTAACCGGCCAGAAACTGTCCGGCGCCGGGATCGCTTCCGCCCGCCAGCTCCACCGCGACGCGTGCGCCGAAATGGAACGCGGCCCAGCCCGCCAGCACCCATGCCGCCAGCGACGCCAGCGCGCCGATGAAGCCGCGCATCAGCCCAAGCAATGTCGATATGCCGATCACCGCCAGCAACAACAGATCGGTGGACGTCATGGGTTCAGCCGTCATGTGCTCACGGATGCGGACGAACGATGCCATCGACACCGACCTTGGCCTTGACCTGCACCTTCAGCGCATCGGCTTCAGCGCGGCTGGCCACCGGGCCGACCCGCACCCGCGTCAGGGTGCCCTTGTCGGTACTGACCGATTCGGTGAAAGCGCTGAAGCCGGCGGCGCGCACCTTGTCGCGCAACGCGGCGGCATCGGCAGGCTTGCTGAAAGCGGCGAGCTGCACGGCGAAGCCGGTGCCGGCGGCCGCGGTTGGTGGCATGACGGGCGGCGTCTCGACAGGTTTTGGCGTTTCGATCGGCTTGGCCGCCACCGGCGTTGCGGTAGCCGCGGCTGTTGTCGCTGCAGCCGGCGTTGCAACATCGGCATCGAGCGCGATCACGCGGGCACCGACATCGTCGCGCACATGCGCGGCGCGCAGGCGCGCAGCTTCGGCGTCGGCGCGGGTCGCATACGGGCCGATGCGGACGCGCCAGACCGGCTTGCCGTCGACCAAACCCTGCTCGCGATAACCCGGCAGCTGCGAAGCACGCAGCGACGCGACCACCTGGTCGGCGCTGGCGCTGCTGGTGAACGATCCGAAATGCACCGCGTAATCGCCGCCTGCGGTCGCTGCCGGGAACATCGTGCCGGTGGCCGCCTTCGGCGGCGGCAATGGTGCAGCTGCCGTCGCGCCGGCATCGCCAAGGGCCACGGCTGCACTGGCCGAAGGCACGGCGGTCGCGGTGTCCACGGTCGGCAAGGCATCGCCGTCAGCCGCGGGAGGAGTCGCTATCGGAAGCGTGGATTGCATGCCGACAGCACCGCCATCCGGCGTCGTGCCCGGCGTCACCAGCGGCAGATCGCGGGTTTCGTAATTGCCCGCCGGCGCATCTGGCATCAACAGCGGCACGTCGGAGACACCACTATCAGGGGCGGGCCCCTGCACCAGCATCGGCAGGAAGATCACCCCCAATGCGACCAGTACGGCCGCGCCGATCAGGCGCTGTTTCAGTCCGGAATCCATCAGTGAATGCTCACTTTTCTCGGAAGGCAGCTGAGGCGCGCGAATTATACCGCGCCGCGACCGCGCCTCGACTTAACTAACCCCACGGGACTCTTCAACGCGCCGCAGCGCGCATGGAAATTCATATGGCAGGGCTTTTAATCCGGGGCCTGCAGAATTCGCAGTGCCGCAGCCGCGGTATGGAACGAGCCGAACACAAGGATGCGATCGCCCTTCCTGGCCTGCACGCGTGCCGTCGACAGCGCTTCCTGCACCGTGGCATGGCGGCCGCCATCGCCCGCGGCGGTGCCGGCGAGTCGCTGCGCGAAGGCCGCGACCGCAAGACCGCGCGGCCCGGCATCGTCGATGCCGGCAAGGAACCAGGCGTCGATGCGCCCGGCCAGCGCCGCGACCAACCCCTGCAGATCCTTGTCGCCGAGCGCGGCGAAGACCGCAAACGTCCGCCCCGACGCAGGCGTCTGTTGCAGCCACGCGGACAGTTCGCGCGCAGCCTGCGGATTGTGGCCGACATCGACCACGATCTCGACATCGTCACGCTCGAACCGCTGCAGTCTCCCTGCAAGATGCGCCGCGGCGATGCCGTGTGCGATCGCCGGTTTCGGCAGCGGCTTGCGCAACCCGCGCAACGCAGCAATCGCCGTCGCGGCGTTGCGCAACTGCGTCGGCGCAGCCAGTCGTGGCAGCGGCAATTCAATTTGGTAACCGACTTCGCGCCAGCGCCAGTACTCGCCGTCGATGCGTTCGAAGAAGAAATCGCAATTGGCCCGCAGCGCCGAGGCGCCGATCGCGTACGCGTGGCCGAGCACGCTCGACGGCGGATCGTCCTCGCCCAGCACCAGCGGTTTCCAGGCGCGTGCGATGCCGGCCTTCTCGTAGCCGATCGCCTCGCGATCATTGCCGAGCCAGTCCTGATGATCGAGGTCGACGGTGGTGATCACCGCGACATCGGCATCGACCAGGTTGACTGCATCCAGCCGGCCACCGAGTCCGACTTCCAGGATTGCCAGATCGAGCTTGCTGCGCTGGAACAGCCACAACGCGCACAGCGTGCCGTATTCGAAATAGGTCAGCCGGGTGTCGCCGCGCGCGGCCTCCACCGCCTCGAATCCGGCGATCAGGTCTTCGTCCGCAACATCGCGACCACCAATGCGCACCCGCTCGTTGTAGGCCAGCAGGTGCGGCGAGGTGTAGGCGCCGACACGCCAGCCAGCGGCGCGCGCGATCGCGTCGATGAAGGCGACGGTCGACCCCTTGCCGTTGGTGCCGGCGACGGTGATCACTTTTTTCGCGGGCCGCTTGAGGCGCATGCGCTTAGCGACGTCGCGCACGCGATCCAGGCCCATGGCGATGGATTGCGGATGCTGCCGCTCGATGTACGCCAGCCAGTCGGCGAGAAAATTGCGTTCGCTCATAGCGCGCGATGCACTGCTTCGCCGAACAGCGCGGTGTGGTGCGTGCAATCATTGAGGCGGACGACGTCGAGGTGATCGACGTCCGCGCCTTCGAGCAGGTTGAGCGTGGTCGGCGCCTGGCGGAAGGACCACAGCCGCGACAGCGGCAAGCCGAGCACCCGGCACAGCAGCACGCGGTTGACCGCATCGTGGGCGACGACCAGCAGCGTGTCGTTGACGCCGAGCCCGTCGCAGGCACGTGCGAGCGCGGGCCAGGCACGATCGAGAACGTGCTGCAGCGACTCGCCTTGTGGCATCAGCACCTCGTGTGGCGCGTCGCGCCAGGCGCGCAGGCGCGCGCCGTCGCGCGCCCGGATCTCATGCGTCAGCAGACCTTCCCAGTCGCCATGCGCGATCTCCTGGAAGCCTGCGTCTGTAGTCAACATCGCGGCACGCTCCTCGCCCAGCGCGAGTTCAGCAGTGCGCAGCGCGCGGCACAGTGGCGAGGCGACCGCGCGATCGATGCGCACGCCACGCAGGCGCTCTCCGAGCGCCAGTGCCTGCGCCGCGCCGATCGGCGACAAGGCGATGTCCGACTGTCCCTGGTAGCGGCCTTCGGCATTCCACGTGGTTTCGCCATGGCGGGCAAGCAGGATCCGCATCAAAATGACTCCAGCGACAGCACGCCGGGAATTCCGCGCAGCGCGACCAGTTGCGCCTCCGGTACCGGGCGATCGACGGTGATCGCGGCCAGCGCCTCGCCGTCGCCTTTCGCACCCAGCGAGAAGTTGACAATATTGACGCTGGCCGCGCCGAGGTGCGAGCCGACCAGGCCGATGATGCCGGGACGGTCCTCATTGCGCATCAGCAGCAGGTGCGACTGCGGATCGAACTCGATCTCGACCCCATCCAGCCGCACCACGCGCGGACCGCGATGCAACGTTGCCTCGATCTCGCGCGCACGGCCGTCATCGGATTCGAGCCTGAGTCTCAGCAGGCGATCGAAACCATCACCGTCGCCGCCGACGGTTTCGGCCACGGTGAGGCCGCGCGCGACGGCTTCCTGCAATGCATTCACCGGCGTCACGCGTCCGCTGGCGGTGCCGAGCAACGCGGCGACCAGCAATCGCGTCAGCGGACGCGGATCGAGCGACTCGCTGCGGCCGGCATAGGTGATGTGCAGGCGCGTCGGCGCCGGCAGCAACCGCGCCGACAACTTGCCGAGCGCCGACATCAACGGCATCCACGGTCCGACTTCGCGCGCAGCCTCGGCCGACAACGGCGGCAGGTTGACGCAACCGGCCACCGCACCGGTGGCTACGAAATCCAGCACTTGCCGCGCGAGGATGGTGCTCACCGCTTGCTGCGCCTCGCCGGTGGACGCACCGAGATGCGGCGTCAGCACGAGTTTCGGATGCGCGCGCAGCGGTGAATCCGCAGGCAGTGGTTCGGTGGCGAAGGTGTCGAGCGCGGCGCCAGCGAGATGACCGGAATCGAGTGCATCGAGCAACGCGGCCTCGTCGATCAGGCCGCCGCGCGCGGCATTGATCAGATAGGCGCCGCGCTTCATCCGGGCCAGGGTCGAAGCGTTGAGCAGATGCGTCGTTTCCTTTGTTCGCGGAATGTGCAAGGTGATCACGTCGGCCCAGGCCAGCAGCGCGTCGAGGGTTTTCAGCGGCACGCTGCCGTGGCCCGCGGCCGACGGAGGCAGGAACGGATCGTAGGCAGCGACATCCATGCCCAGCGCGCGCGCCTTGCGTGCAACCGTGCCACCGATGCGACCCAGGCCAATGACGCCGAGTTTCTTGCCTTCCAGCTCGAAGCCGGTGAGGCCGGCCTTGGGCCATTGGCCAGCTTTCATTCCCGCATCGGCGCGCGGCACGTGGCGGGCGAGCGCAAACAGCAGCGACAGTGCGTGCTCGGCCGCAGCCAGCGTGTTGCCGTCGGGCGCGTTCATCACCGCAATGCCACGCGCGGTGGCGGCATCGACGTCGATGGTATCGACGCCGGCACCGGCGCGGCCGATCACTTTCAGCTGCTTCGCATCGACGATCGCATCGGCGGTGGCCGGTGTGGCCGAGCGCACCAGCAGCGCGTCGACACCATCGAGCGCCCGCGCCAACGCGGCAGGATCCTTGATTGGATCGGAAACTTCGACCACCCATCCCGCTTCGCGGAACAGGGCCAGGCCATCCTCGTGGATACCGTCGCAAGCCAGCACTTTCATCGCACGCTCCTGTGGTTGGAACAACCACGGATCACGCATGCCGCCGGCGGGACGGAAAGGCTGCCGCATCGCATGCGGCGCAACCATCCTGATCGGGGAGACGGGGCCGGCAGGCATGGGAATCCGCGAACGGTTGCAGCCTAGCAGACAGGTGTTGCCGCGCAACCTTTGCGTTGGCATCAGGACGGAACCTGCGAC
This sequence comes from Luteimonas sp., assembly GCA_035543275.1. Classification (GTDB taxonomy): domain Bacteria; phylum Pseudomonadota; class Gammaproteobacteria; order Xanthomonadales; family Xanthomonadaceae; genus Cognatiluteimonas. The sequence goes on from DASZZT010000055.1 coordinate 16,190, forward strand.
ACCATGTCGCCTCCGCCGGACACGGCCGATCGCAGGCGGCGCGTATAATTCCAGCCTTCCGCAGCAGTCGGCGAACGCCATGACACAGACGATGAGGGCGCTGGTGAAGCGCGAGGCTGGCAAGGGCATCTGGATGGAAGACGTGCCGGTGCCCGCACCCGGTGCCAACGAAGTGCTGATCAAGCTCGAGAAGACCGCGATCTGCGGCACCGACCTGCACATCTACCTGTGGGACGAGTGGAGCCAGCGCACGATCAAGCCGGGCCTGGTGATCGGCCATGAGTTCGTCGGCCGCATCGTCGAACTCGGCGCCGGCGTGTCCGGCTACAAGATTGGACAACGGGTCTCGGCCGAAGGCCATATCGTCTGCGGCCACTGTCGCAATTGTCGCGGTGGCCGCCAGCACCTGTGCCCGAATACGGTCGGCATCGGCGTCAACCGCGACGGCGCGTTCGCCGAATACGTCGTGATGCCAGCGACCAACCTGTGGCCAATCCCGGACCAGATCCCGAGCGAACTCGCGGCGTTCTTCGATCCCTACGGCAACGCCGCGCATTGCGCGCTGGAGTTCGACGTGGTCGGCGAGGACGTGCTGATCACCGGCGCCGGCCCGATCGGCATCATCGCCGCCGGCATCTGCAAGCACATCGGCGCGCGCAACGTCGTGGTCACCGACGTCAACGACTATCGGCTCAAGCTCGCCGCCGACATGGGCGCCACGCGCGTGGTCAACGTGTCCAGCACCTCGCTCAAGGAGGTGATGTCCGACTTGCACATGGAAGGCTTCGACGTGGGCCTTGAGATGAGCGGCAACCCGCGCGCGTTCAACGACATGCTCGACTGCATGTACAACGGCGGCAAGATCGCGATGCTCGGCATCATGCCCAAAGGTGCCGGCGCCGACTGGGACAAGATCATCTTCAAGGGCCTGACCCTGCACGGCATGTACGGCCGCAAGATGTACGAGACCTGGTACAAGATGACGCAGCTGGTGCTGGGCGGCTTCCCGCTCGGCAAGGTGCTCACGCATCAATTGCCGATCGATGAATTCCAGCAGGGCTTCGACCTCATGGAAACGGGCAAGGCCGGCAAGGTCGTGTTGAGCTGGAATTGATCGCTTCACTGCCCTTGTAGGAGCGCCCCATGGGCGCGACCTCGGCTGCGGAAGAGCATCGCGCCCATGCTCTGTACAAGCATGGGGCGCTCCTACAGAAACCAGACGGACCCACCATGTCCCTGACCGCCCGCTACGCCGAAGAACTCGAGTCCATCCGCGAGCAGGGCTTGTTCAAGTCCGAACGCGTCATCACCTCGCCGCAGTCGGCCGAGATCACGCTGGAAGACGGCCGCACGGTGCTGAACTTCTGCGCCAACAACTACCTCGGCCTGGCAGACCATCCGGACGTGATCCAGGCCGCGAAGGATGCACTCGACACCCACGGCTTCGGCATGGCCTCGGTGCGTTTCATCTGCGGCACGCAGGACCTGCACAAGCAACTCGAAAAGACCATCGCCAACTTCTTCGGTACCGAAGACACCATCCTCTACGCCGCATGCTTCGACGCCAACGGCGGCCTGTTCGAGCCGCTGCTGGGCGAGGACGACGCGATCATCTCCGATGCGCTCAACCACGCCTCCATCATCGACGGCGTGCGCCTGTGCAAGGCGAAGCGTTTCCGCTACGCCAACAGCGACATGGCCGACCTGGAGAAGCAATTGCAGACCGCCGACGCCGCCGGTTGCAAGACCAAGCTGATCACCAGCGACGGCGTGTTCTCGATGGACGGCTTCATCGCGCCGCTCGACAAGATCACCGCACTCGCAGGGAAATACGGCGCGCTGGTGCATATCGACGAATGCCACGCCACCGGCTTTCTCGGCAAGACCGGCCGCGGCTCGGCCGAGGTCAAGGGCGTGATGGACAAGATCGACATCTTCACCGGCACGCTCGGCAAGGCCATGGGCGGCGCGGTCGGCGGCTTCACCACGGCCAAGCGCGAAGTCATCGAGTTGCTGCGCCAGCGTTCGCGCCCGTACCTGTTCTCCAACTCTCTGCCGCCGCACGTGGTCGCCGCGGGTATCAAGGCGTTCGAGATGCTGTCGGCCGCCGGCCACCTGCGCGAGCAGTTGGTCGAGAACACCCGCTACTTCCGCGAGCAGATGACCGCCGCCGGCTTCGACATCAAGCCCGGCGTGCACCCGATCAGCCCGGTGATGCTGTACGACGCGCCGCTGGCGCAGAAGTTCGCATCGCGATTGCTCGAGGAAGGGATCTATGCGATCGGCTTCTTCTTCCCGGTCGTTCCGCAGGGTCAAGCGCGCATCCGCGCGCAGATCTCGGCGGCGCACACGCGCGAACAACTGGATCGCGCGATCGCAGCGTTCATCAAGATCGGTCGCGAGCTTGGCGTGCTGAAGGCCTGAGCACGCCGGGAACGGAGCCCGGGTAGAGCGCAGCGAAACCTGGGGCTTTTCTTGTGGCGGCGACGAAATAGTGCCCGGGTTTCAGCTTCGTCTCCCAGGCTACGAAAGCGTCGCGACTTCTTCTACGGTCAACGCACGCCACTGTCCCTTCGGCAAATCGCCGAGCGCCAGTCCGCCGATCGCGACGCGCATCAATCGCAACACACCGATATCGCATGCCGCAAGCAGCCGGCGGATCTGCCGGTTGCGGCCTTCATCGAGCACGAGCTCCAGCCATGCGTTCTTTTCTCCGGCGCGCAGCAGTGACGCCGATTTCGCGTGCAGGCGTTCGCCCTCGCAGTCGACACCGTCGCGCAGCGACATGAGCAGCTGGACGTCTGGAATCATGTCGACCTGCACGTGGTAAGTCTTGTCGGGACCTGAGACGGGATCGGTGATGTGTGCGGCCCATTCGGGATGATTGCAGAACAGCAATAATCCTTCGCTCGCCTTGTCCAGTCGGCCCACCGGCGCGAGCCAAGGCAGGTCGGCGCCGTCGAAGCAGCGATACACCGTGTCGCGGTCGCGTTCGTCGCTGGCCGTAGTCAGCAGTCCGCGCGGCTTGTTGAGCATCAGGTAGCGAGGGGCCGGCGGCGACAACGGACGTCCATCGATCGCGATGGCCGCCGGATTGGTCGGTGCCGGATGTTCCGGATCGCGGACCATGCGTCCGCATACTGTCACCCGTCCCGCCTGGATCCAGCGAGCCGCCTCGGCGCGCGAACACAGGCCGAGCTTCGACAGCGCACGCGCCAAGCCGTGGCGCGCCATGGGCGCCGGTGGGCGCCCGCTCCCGGAAGGAAATCGCTTGCTCAGCGGGGGGGCGGCGGCGGCGGGTCTGCTGTGACCGGTGCCGATGGCGCCGGCAAAGTGCCGGGGGGCACACCGGGCGAGGTCGGCGTGGGAGTCATTCCCGGCGCCGGCATGATCGTTTCCGGAACAGTTTCCGCGCCGGCCGGGGCCGTAGTTGGCGCCGGCAGAGGGGTCGTACCGCGCGCCACGCGGACACCGCGCGACTTCATCCATGCGCTGAACTCGTCGGCCGTCATGTTCTTGCCGTTCTGGCTCATGTTGAAACGCCACGGCGTGTTGTCGAACTGCGTGCGCGGTTTGTAGGCAGCCGGATTGTCGGGGCTGACCACGCCCGGCGCCGGCGTTGCCATGGCGACGTTCTGGCAGCTTTCGATGCGGATCCGCAGCAATACCTGCTCCACCGATTGCGCTTCGTCGTAGGCCTGCGACAGCACGCCGCCGGAAGCCCCGAGCGGGCTGCTGCTGGCTGCAAGTTCGGACGCGATCGGCGCGAGCCCAGTCGACCGGAGAGGCTGTGCGGAACCCGCGGAACAATCCATTGCCTGGGCGACACCAGGCGCGGCAAGAACCGCCAGCAGGATGGGGATCGCGCGCATGTCATTTCCTCGCTTGCCTGGCATGCAGGCAGTGTAGGTGGCCGCACCCCAATGCCACAACCGGCCAAACCTGGGCATTGCGCCCACGCTCATGTCTGCGCGTCGTCCGGTTCACTGATGCGGGCTCCAAAAAACGAAGCCCGGCACAAGGCCGGGCTTCGGGTACTTCACGAACTGGCGCCAGATCAGTTCTGGACGTTCAGCTCGGTGCGGCGGTTCTGCGCGCGGCCTTCCGGATTGTCGGAACCATCCGGGTTGGTGTTCGGCGCGATCGGGCGGCTCTCGCCGTAACCGTTCGGGCCCACCAGGCGCGAAGCGTCGATGCCGTTGCTGGTCAGGTAGTCGTACACGGCGCGGGCGCGACGCTCGGACAAGCCTTGGTTGTAGGCGTCGGTACCGATTGAGTCGGTGTGGCCGGCAACCTCAACCTTCAGGTCGGGATAACGCTTCAGGATCTCGATCGCCTCGTTGAGGATGGCAACCGCATCCGGACGCAGGGTCGACTTGTCGAAGTCGAAGTTCACGCCCTTCAGGTCAATCGACACCGGCACCGGGCAGCCGTCCGGACCAATGGTCTGGCCAGCCTGCGAACCAGGGCACTTGTCGTTGCAGTTGTTGACGCCGTCACCGTCGTCGTCCATGTC
>DASZZT010000056.1:0-5056 GCA_035543275.1 Luteimonas sp.
AGTTCGACGGTCAGGTCGACCACCGACACGTCGGAGGTCGGCACGCGGAACGACATGCCGGTGAGCTTCTTGTTGAGCTCCGGGATCACCTTGCCGACCGCCTTGGCCGCACCGGTGCTGGACGGGATGATGTTCTCGAGGATGCCGCGGCCGCCGCGCCAGTCCTTGTGGCTGGGACCGTCAACGGTCTTCTGGGTGGCGGTGGCAGCGTGCACGGTGGTCATCAGGCCACGCTTGATGCCCCACTTGTCGTTGAGCACCTTGGCCAGCGGTGCCAGGCAGTTGGTGGTGCACGAGGCGTTGGAGATGATCGCCTCGCCGGCGTATTTCTTGTCGTTGACGCCGAACACGAACATCGGCGTGTCGTCCTTCGACGGCGCCGACAGGATCACTTTCTTGGCGCCGGCGTCGAGGTGTTTCTGCGCGGTGGCCTTGTCGAGGAACAGGCCGGTGGACTCGATCACCACCTGCGCGCCGACCTCGTCCCACTTCAGGTTGGCCGGGTCGCGCTCCTGGGTCAGGCGGATCTGCTTGCCATTGACGATGATGTTGGTGCCCTCGACCTTGACCTCGCCCTTGAAGCGCCCGTGAACCGAGTCGTACTGCAGCATGTAGGCGAGGTAGTCCGGCTCGAGCAGATCGTTGATGGCGACGACTTCGATGTCGTTGCCGAAGTTCTGCACGGCCGAGCGCAGCACGTTGCGGCCGATGCGGCCGAAGCCGTTGATGCCAACCTTGATCACCATGAAGCGCTCCTGCAAAGACGGGGACGGGGAAGCGCGGTATTTTAGCGGTTCCAGAGCCACGACCCCACCCGCCATGCGCATGACGATCCACCGCCTTCTGGCACCGACCCTGCTGGCGCTCGCGTTGGCGCTGCCGGCTGCGCCCGTGTTGGCCTGGGCCAAGCTGGGGCATCGCATCATCGGTGAACTGGCGCAACGCGAACTCACGCCAGCGGCGCGCGCGGAAGTGGCGCGGCTGCTGGTGGGTGAGCCCGACCCTACGCTTGCGGGGGTGGCCGATTGGGCCGATACGCTGCGCCAAAGCAACTCGGATCGCTTCAAGCGCACCGCGCGCTGGCATTACGTCAATTTCCCGCGTAGCGAGTGCGCCTACGTGCCGGAGCGCGATTGCCCCGACGGCAACTGCGCGATCGCCGCGATCGATGCCCAGCGGCTGGTGTTGGCCGATCCGCAGCAGTCGCGCGTGCACCGGGTCGAGGCGCTGAAATTCCTGGTGCACGTCGTCGGCGATGTGCATCAGCCGCTGCATGCCGGGTATGCGGACGATCGCGGCGGCAACGGTTACCAGATCAGCCTGCGCACCAACATCGCCCCGGAAGCCTATGCGCGCGATCACTACAGTGATGGCATCCAGGGCACCAACCTGCATGCGATATGGGATTACTACATCGTGGCCACGCACGACACCGATGCCGCGCGCTACGCCGATGAACTGTTGGCGCGCCCGCATATCGGCCGTGGCCTGGAGCCGACGATTCCCAACCCGGCCGACTGGGCAATGGAATCGTGCAACCTGATCCACATCTGGTCGGTGTATCCGAACGGCCACAAGCTCGACGCGGCCTATCTGCAGCAGATGCGCCCGCGCGCCGAAGTGCGCCTGCTGCAGGCAGGGCATCGCCTTGCCATGCTGCTCAACCAAAGCCTCGGCAAGCGCTGAAGGACCGGCCATGCGCGCGGACGTCCAGCCGTTCCACCACGCCGACAGCGGCACCTGGAGCTATGTCGTCAGCGATCCGGCGACCCGGCTTGCGGCGATCATCGATCCGGTGCTCGACTTCGATGTCGCGTCCGGACGCACCAGCACCACGTCGGCGCTGGCGCTGGTCGACCACGTGCGCGCGCACGGCCTCGACGTGCGCTGGCTGCTGGAGACGCACGCCCACGCCGACCATCTCAGCGCCGCGCAATGGCTGAAGACGCAATGGCCGCGGGCGCGGCTGGCGATCGGCGCCGGCATCGGTGCGGTGCAGGCGAGGTTCCGGCCACTGTTCAATTTCGACGCAAATTTCGCGATCGACGGCTCGCAGTTCGATCATCTTTTCGCCGATGACGAAAGCTTCGCGATCGGCGATATCGACGCGCAGGCGATTCCGGTCCCCGGCCACACCGGCGACAGCCTCGCCTACCGGATCGGCGACGCGCTGTTCACCGGTGACTCGCTGTTCATGCCCGATGCCGGCAGCGCGCGCTGCGATTTCCCCGGCGGCGACGCGGCGCTGCTGTACCGCTCGATCCGGCGCCTGTTCGAGACACTGCCCGATACCATCCGCGTGTTCGTCTGCCACGACTACGGCGTGGCCGGTGACAGCGGTCGCGAGCCGCATTGCGAGACCAGCATCGGCGAACAGCGCCGCAGCAACGTGCACGTGCACGACGGCATCGACCAAGCCGCATTCGTGGCGATGCGCGAAGCGCGCGACACCACGCTCGCGATCCCGGTGCTGCTGCTGCCGGCGTTGCAGGTCAACCTGCGCGCCGGCGCCTTGCCTGACGCAGAAGACAACGGCGTGCGCTACCTGAAACTCCCACTCGACCAGCTGTGACGGCAAGGGAAACCTGCTTGTGATCGAAACCGGATGGCTGCTGGCCGCGCTGTTCTTCGCGGTCGCCGTGCTGTATTCGTCGGTCGGCCACGCCGGCGCCAGCGGCTACATCGCGGCGATGGCGCTGCTCGGATTCGCGCCGGAGCAGATGCGCCCGACCGCACTCGCCTTGAACCTGCTGGTCGGCGGCATCGGGTTGTTCCGCTGGTGGCGCGGCGGGCATGTGCGTTGGCGCAACGTGCTGCCGTTCGTTCTGGCGTCGGCGCCGGCGGCATTCTTCGCCGCGCAGATCAAATTGCCTGCCGAAAGTTATTCGTTGCTGTTGGGCATCGTGTTGCTGGTCGCTGCGATCGGCGTGTTCCGCAGCGCAGCCAACGCCGAAAGCCGCGATGTCGAAACCGCGGGCCGGCAGGTGCCGTGGCTACCTGGCCTGCTGCTCGGCGCTGCGATTGGCGTACTGTCCGGCCTCACCGGCACCGGCGGCGCGATCTTCCTGACGCCGCTGCTGCTGTTCGCGCGCTGGATGCCGACGCGCGAAGCCAGCGGCACTTCGGTCGCCTTCGTCTGGATCAATTCGCTGACCGGTTTGGCCGGCCTGCTGCACGCCACCGGCACGCTGCCGGGGATGCTGCCGTTGTGGCTGGGCGTGGTCGCGGTCGGCGCCCTGCTCGGCAGCCAGCTCGGATTGCGCTGGCTGCCGGTGAGGGGGTTGCGCTACGCGCTCGCGCTGGTGCTGCTGATCGCGGCGGGCAAGCTGCTGTTTGCCTGAGCGGTCAGGCCAGCGCCTTCGCCACCGCGACCACATGCTCGACAGTGAACCCGAAATGCGGCATCAACGCCTCGATCGGCGCCGACGCGCCGAACGTATCGATGCCCACCACCGCACCGTCGAGCCCGACGTACTTGCGCCAGAAGTCGGTGACTCCCGCCTCGATCGCGATGCGCTTGCGGCATCCGTTCGGCAGCACTGAATCACGGTATGCGGCATCCTGGCGGTCGAACACGTCGGTCGACGGCATGGACACGACGCGCACGCCGTCGCCCAGTTGTTCGGCCGCCTGCATCGCCAACCCGACTTCGGAGCCGGTCGCAATCAGGATCAGCTCCGGCGCAGCGACGGAATCCTTCAGCACATAGCCGCCGCGCGCGATGTCGGCGACCTGCGCCCCGCCACGCAGCTGGTGCGCGAGGTTCTGGCGCGAGAACACCAGGCACGACGGCCCGTCCTTGCGTTCGATCGCCGCACGCCAGCACACCGCCGACTCGACCGCGTCGCACGGGCGCCAGACATCGTTGCCCGGGATGTAGCGCAGGGATGCGAGATGTTCGATTGGCTGGTGCGTCGGGCCGTCTTCGCCCAGGCCGATCGAGTCATGCGTGTAGACGTGGATCGCGTGCGCGCCCATCAGCGCACTCATGCGCACGGCATTGCGCGCGTAGTCGCTGAACACCAGGAAGGTGGCGTCGTAAGGCACGAAGCAACCATGCAATGCAAGGCCATTGCTGATCGCGGTCATCGCGAATTCGCGCACGCCGAAGTAGATGTAGTTGGCGTCGCGGCTTTCAATCGAAGTGGCGTCGGTGGTGACCGACTTGCTGCCCTTCCACAACGTCAGGTTGGAATGGGCCAGGTCGGCCGAACCGCCGATCAGTTCCGGCAGCAACGGCGCGAACGTCTCGATCGCCATCTGCGAAGCCTTGCGCGATGCAACCACCGGACCGTCGGCCTGCAGTTTCGCGATCCAGGCGTCGGCCGCGGCGGCGAAGTCGTCCGGCAGTTCGCCCGAAGAGCGCCGCACCAACTCGTCGGCCAGTTGCGGATGTTGCGCGGCATAGGCGTCGAACAACTGTCCCCACTGGTGTTCGCGCACCAGGCCGGCGTTGCCGGCGCGCCAGCCGTCACGGATCTCCTGCGGGATCTCGAATGGCGCGTGCGGCCATTGCAGCGCTTCGCGCGTGGCCGCAACCTCGTCCTTGCCCAGCGGCGCGCCGTGCGAGGATTCCTTGCCGGCCTTGCCGGGCGAACCGAACCCGATCGTGGTGCGGCAGCAGACGAGCGTCGGCTTGTCCTGCGATTGCAGCGTGCTGTCGATCGCGCGCTTGATGGCGTCGCTGTCTTGACCGTCAATGTCACGGATCACGTTCCAGCCGTAGGCCTCGAAACGCGCCGGGGTGTCGTCGGTGAACCAGCCCGCGACGTTGCCGTCGATCGAGATGTGGTTGTCGTCCCAGAACGCGACCAGCTTGTGCAGGCCCCAGGTACCGGCCAGCGACGCGGCCTCGTGCGAGATGCCTTCCATCAGGCAGCCGTCGCCCATGAACACCCAGGTGCGATGGTCGACGACGGCGTATTCCGGACGATTGAAGCGCTGCGCCAGCAGTTTTTCCGCCAGCGCCATGCCGACCGCATTGGCGAAGCCCTGGCCGAGTGGGCCGGTGGTGGTCTCCACGCCCGGCGTCATGAAGTTCTCGGGATGGCCCGGG
>DASZZT010000057.1:0-12434 GCA_035543275.1 Luteimonas sp.
GCGAAGCGATCGATCGATACAAAGTCGAACCGTACGTGGCGTGCGCCGATGTGTATTCGGTGACGCCGCACGTCGGCCGCGGCGGCTGGACCTGGTACACCGGCTCGGCGGCGTGGCTGTATCGCGCCGGACTTGAAGCGATCCTCGGCTTCCAGCTGGAGGGCAGGCAATTGCGCGTCGACCCATGTATTCCGCGGGACTGGCCGGGGTTTTCGATCGCCTTTCGCCATGGTTCCAGCCGCTACCTGATCGAAGTCTGCAACCCAGGACGCATTAGCCGCGGCGTTGTCAAGGCCGAACTCGACGGCGCGGCACTGGCGATCGATCCTTGCCGGATCCCGTTGCACGACGACGGCGGCGTGCATCGGGTCGCGATCGAGCTGGGCGCTTGAGGTTCGCCTGCGTCGATCGCAACGCTGCTTTGTTCACGGGCCATGACTGGCGCAGTGCGATCATGCGGATGTATTCGACGTCTGACAGCACACAAATGACCACGGTTGCCGCTTGATGCCAGTCCGCAAGACGCTTGCAAGAATGTGGTGGCGATTGCGACGGCTGATCGCGGGCCGCGAGGGTCGTCGCCCGCCTGTTGCGAGCGAATTGCCGCTGCGCGCGGAATTGTTCAGCGCCGAGCAGATGGAGCGGCATGGCAAGGCGCTGGCGCAAGCCCACCGCGTGAGTCGTCGCGCCGCATCGGATCAGCTGCTGGGACGGTTGAGCGACAACCAGGCCGTGCTCAATCGCGCTTGCGCGCTGCTCACCGCCGCCGCCCAGGCCCATCGCCGCCTGACCCCGGCTGGCGAATGGCTGCTGGACAACTTCTACCTGATCGAGGAACAGGTCAGCATCGCGCGCCGGCATCTGCCCAAGGGCTACAGCCGCGAATTGCCGCGTTTGACCGGCGGCCCGTCGACCGGCTTCCCGCGTGTCTACGACATCGCACTCGAGGCGATCTCGCACGGCGACGGCCGCGTCGATGCCGACAGCCTCAGCCGTTTCGTCGCTGCCTACCAGTCGGTCACGCCGCTCAAGCTCGGCGAGCTCTGGGCGATCCCGATCATGCTGCGGCTGGCGCTGATCGAGAATCTGCGCCGGGTCGGCACGCGCGTGATCGCGGACCGGCGCGACCGCAACCAGGCGGACCTCTGGGCCGACCGGCTGACCTTGATCGCGGAGAGCGATTCCAAGAACCTGGTGCTGGTCGTGGCCGACATGGCGCGCTCGGATCCGCCCGCGAGCAGTGCGTTCGTGGCCGAACTCGCGCGCCGCCTGCAGGGGCAAAGTTCGGTGCTGGCGCTGCCACTCACCTGGATCGAGCAATGGCTGGCCGACGCCGATTTGACCATCGAACAGATGGTGCAGGTGGAGAACCAGCAGCAGGCCGCCGAGCAGGTCTCGATCAGCAACAGCATTGGCAGCCTGCGCTTCCTGGCGACGATGGACTGGCGCGAGTTCGTCGAGACCATGAGCGTGGTCGACCGCACCCTGCGCGACGACCCCAACGGTACCTACGGACTGATGGATTTTGCCACGCGCGACCGCTACCGCCACTCGGCCGAGCGGATCGCGCGCCGCGGCGAACTTGACGAGTCCGCAGTGGCGCGGATGGCGCTCGAGCTGGCGCAGGCGCGCGCCGATCAGGCGGGCGCGGACCACGCGGTCACGGAAGATATTGCCGCGCATGTCGGCTACTACCTGATCGACGCAGGGCGTGCGCAGCTGGAACAGGCGTTGTCGCTGCGCGGCGGCGTGGGCGCCGCGATGCGCGCAAGCGCCGGGCGCGTGCCGTTGCTGGCCTATACCCTGCCGATCGCGGCCATCGTTGCCTTGTTCACCTTCGGCCTGGTGCATGAGGCCCGGTCGGAACTGGGCCAGCGCGGGCTGATCTGGCTGGTCGGCATGCTGTGCGTGATCGCGTTCAGCGAACTCGCTGTGGTGCTGGTGAACTGGTTTGCGACCTTGCTGGCGACGCCGCGTGCGCTGCCGCGCCTGGATTATTCCGAAGCGATCCCGGCCGACGCACGCACGCTGGTCGTGGTGCCAACCATGATCAGCGACGTGGCCAGCGTGCAGGCGCTGGCCGATGCGCTGGAAGTCCGTTTTCTGGCCAACCGCGACGACCACCTGCACTTTGCGCTGTTGACTGATTTCCTCGATGCCGACCAGGCCGTGCTGCCGCAGGACGCCGCTGTGCTGGATGCCGCCCAGCACGAGATCGAATCGCTCAACCGCCGCCACCCAGGCGCCGGCGGCGATGTGTTCTTCCTGCTGCACCGGCCGCGCTTGTGGAATCCGCGTGAGCGCAAGTGGATGGGTTACGAGCGCAAGCGCGGCAAGCTCGCGGCGCTCAACGCCTTGCTGCGCGGCGGCGCGCGCGATGCCTTCCTCAGGATCGCCGGCAATATCGAAGTGCTGGGTAACGTGCGTTACGTGATCACGCTGGACACCGATACCCGGTTGCCGCGCGATGCTGCACGCGAGCTGGTCGGGACGCTGGCGCATCCGCTCAATCGTGCGCGTCTGGACCAGGCCAAGCAGGTCGTGACCGGTGGCTACGGCATCCTGCAGCCGCGCGTAGGCACCAGCATGAGCGGGGAACGGCGTTCGTGGTATGCGCGTCTGTATGGCAGCGAACCGGGCATCGATCCGTATACGCGCGCCGTCTCCGATGTCTACCAGGACCTGTTCGGCGAGGGCTCGTTCGTCGGCAAGGGCATCTACGACGTGGATGCGTTCGAGCACGTGCTGGCCGGTCGCTTCCCGGACAACCAGATCCTCAGTCACGACCTGCTGGAAGGGTGTTATGCACGCGCCGGCCTGGTCAGCGACGTGCAACTGTACGAGGACTATCCCGCGCGCTACGCGCTCGATGTCAAGCGCCGGCATCGCTGGATCCGCGGCGACTGGCAGCTGCTGCCGTGGCTGTTGCCACGGGTGCCGCTCGGCCACGGGCGCCGCGAGCGCAACCCGCTGTCGCCGCTCTCGCGCGGCAAACTGCTGGACAATCTGCGTCGCAGCCTGGTGCCGGCCGCCACCACGGCATTGCTGTTGCTGGGATGGCTGCTGGCGCCGCGGGCTGTCTCATGGACCGTGTGGGTGCTGTCGATCCTGCTGGTCCCGACGTTGATGACCACGCTGAGGGCGCTGTTCGACAAACCGGACGAATTGCCGCTGCGTGCGCACCTGCTGCATGGCGCCGACGCGGTCGGTCGCGACTTCGCACGCGTTACGCTGGCGTTGGCATGCCTGCCGTACGAGGCATTCTTCAGCCTGGATGCGATCGTGCGGACGCTGTGGCGGATGCTGCTGTCGCGGCGCCGGATGCTGCAATGGAGTCCGTCCAGCGAAGTGGAACGCACGCTCGGCGACGGCGCATCGGCCTCGTTGCGCTCGATGTGGGTCGCGCCGGTATTCGCGCTTGTCACGGCTGCGGCGTTGCTGCGGCTGCATCCGGAATCGTTACCGGTGGCGGCACCGGTGCTCGGGTTGTGGCTGCTGTCGCCGTGGCTGATGTGGTGGATCGGGCGGCCGCGGCTGCGCAAGGCGACGGCGTTGTCGCCGGAGCAGGTTGGGTTCCTGGGTCGCCTGTCGCGCCGCACCTGGTCTTTTTTCGAGGACTTCGTCACCGCCGCCGACCATTGGTTGCCGCCGGACAATATCCAGGAACACCCGACGCCGATGATGGCGCGGCGTACCTCGCCGACCAACATCGGTCTGTCGCTGCTGGCCAACCTGGCCGCGCACGACTTTGGTTATCTGCAAACCAGTGCAGTAATCGAGCGCACGGCGAACACCTTGCGTACCCTGGAATTGCTGCCGCGGCATCGCGGCCACTTCTACAACTGGTACGACACCGAAACCCTGCAGCCACTGCCGCTGCTCTATGTCTCCACCGTCGACAGCGGCAACCTGGCCGGCCACCTGCTGACCCTGCGCCAGGGATTGCTGGGGCTGGTGGACGCGCCGCTGCTGGCGCCGTCCACCTGGCAGGGATTGCGGGATACGTTCGCGGTGCTGCAGGAAGCACAGGACGCAGGCCCCGCACGCCACGCAGACGACGCATTCTGGTCGCAACTGGAGAGTGCCTGCGCGGCTTTGCCGATGACCCAGCCGGAGATGTCGCGGGCACTTGCCAGCCTGACCGGGCATGCGCAGGTGCTGGTCGACGAACTCGCAGACAGCGCAACCGACGCTCCGTACTGGGCGCAAAAATTACTGCAACAGTGCCAGTCGGCGCAGGCGGAACTGGCATGGCTGGCGCCGCTGCAGCCGGCTGACACTGCCAGCCGCACGGCAATGGCTGCCTGGGAGGGGGGGCTGCCGACGCTCAGGCAACTCGCGCAGCATTCCATCGCCGATACGCTGTTGCCAGCTGACGCATTGGCAGTGGTGGAAGAGGCGCGCGCGCGCATCCTCGAACTCGAACGGCTCGCGCACGTCGCCGGTCAGTGCGCGCAGATGGAGTACGGATTCCTCTATGACCGCGCCAGCCATCTGCTGACCATCGGCTACAACGTCGAGGAGCATCGCAACGATCCGGGTTACTACGACCTGTTGGCATCCGAGGCGCGTCTGTCCAGCTTCATCGCCATCGCCCAGGGACAGCTTCCGCAGGAAGCGTGGTTCGCGCTCGGCCGCTTGCTCACCGATGTCAACGGCGATTCCGCGCTGTTGTCGTGGAGCGGATCGATGTTCGAATACCTGATGCCGCAGCTGGTGATGCCCAGCTACGAGGGTTCGCTGCTCGACCAGACCGCAAAGGCTTCGGTCGCACGCCAGATCGAGTACGGCCGCCAGCGCGATGTGCCCTGGGGAATTTCCGAATCCGGCTACAACACGGTCGACGCGCGCATGAACTACCAGTACCGCGCATTCGGCGTGCCTGGATTGGGGCTGCGGCGCGGACTCGCGCAGGATCTGGTGATCGCGCCCTACGCCAGCATGATGGCGCTGATGGTGGCGCCGGAGGCCGCCTGCCAGAACCTGCAACGCCTCACTGCGGAAGGATTCTCCGGGCGTTACGGCATGTACGAAGCGATCGACTACACCCCGGCACGCTTGCCGCGCGGACAGACGCGCGCGCTGGTGCGCTCGTTCATGGCGCATCACCAGGGCATGGGCCTGCTGTCGCTGGTCTACCTGCTGCGCGATGAGCCGATGCAACGGCGTTTCATGGCCGATCCGGAGTTCCAGGCCACGCTGCTGTTGCTGCAGGAACGGATTCCGCGCACGGGCGCGTTCCATCCCAACACCGCCGAAGTCGCAGGCGCTGGCACCGTAGCGGATGTCGCCGAAACGCGGCTGCGGATATTCCGCAATGCCTCGGCGCCACAGCCGGCGGTGCAGATGCTGTCCAACGGCCGCTACCACACCATGCTGACCAGCGCCGGCGGTGGCTACAGCCGGTTGCAGAACATGGCGGTGACGCGCTGGCGCGAGGACGGGACCCGCGACCACTGGGGCAGCTTCTGCTACCTGCGCGACATCGGCAGCGGCGAGTTCTGGTCGACCGCGTACCAGCCGACGGCGGTAGCGGTGGACAGCTACGAGGCGATCTTCTCCGATGCCAAGGCCGAGTTCCGCGGCCGCAAGCGCGGCTTCGATACCCATATCGAGATCGCCGTCTCGCCCGAGGACGACATCGAACTGCGCAGGCTGCGGATCACCAACCTGTCGCGCAGCGCCCGCACCATCGAGATCACCACCTATGCCGAAGTGGTGCTGGCGCCGGCGATCTCCGACGAGCTGCACCCGGCTTTCAGCAACCTGTTCGTGCAGACCGAACTGGTGCCGGACCGACAGGCCATCCTGTGCACCCGCCGCGCGCGCGCGCAGGACGAGACGCCACCGTGGATGTTCCACCTGCTGGCCGTGCACGAGGCCGACATCGATGCGATTTCCTACGAGACCGACCGCGCGCGTTTCCTCGGGCGTGGCAATGACACGCGCAGTCCGCAGGCGCTGACCGACAGCGTCGCGCTGTCCAACACCCAGGGCTCGGTGCTGGACCCGATCGTGGCGATCCGTTGCCGCATTACCCTGGAGCCGGAGCAGACCACGACCATCGACATGGTCACCGGTGTCGGCAACGCACGCGAGGACTGCGCGGCACTGGTCGACAAGTATCGCGACCGGCGGCTGGCCGATCGCGTCTTCGACATGGCCTGGACCCACAGCCAGGTCGTGCGGCGACAGATCAACGCATCGCAAGCCGACGCGCAACTGTACGAGCGCCTCGCCGGGCTGGTGCTGTATGCCCACCCGGCGTTGCGCGCGGAGCGTGCACTGCTGCTGCAGAACCGCCACGGCCAGTCCGCGCTCTGGGGACAGTCGATCTCCGGCGACCATCCGATCGTGCTGGTGCAGATCGCCGACGCCGAGAACATCGAGCTGGTGCGGCAGATGGTCCAGGCGCATGCGTACTGGCGATTGAAAGGCCTGACCGCTGACCTCGTGATCTGGAGCGACGAGCAGGCCGGTTATCGCCAGCAGCTGCACGACCAGATCATGGGATTGATCTCGGCCGGCGTCGAAGCCAACGTGATCGATCGCCCCGGCGGGATTTTCGTGCGGCCGGCGCAGCAGATTCCGCAGGAAGACCGGATCCTGCTGCAATCGGTGGCACGGGTGATCGTCAGCGATACGCGCGGCACACTGGCCGAGCAACTCGGCCGCCGTCCAGTGCCGGAAGCCGCCATCGCGCCGCTGCAGCCGCAACCGATCCAGTACGAATTGATGCCGCCGACGCAGGACCCGGGTGGTGAAGCGATCCTCGATCCAGACATCGATCCATGGCCGTTCGCTAAGGTCGTCGAGCCATTGCGCATCGGCAACGGCGTGGGCGGCTTCTCGAACGATGGCCGCGAATACGTGATCGACCTGCAGCCGGACCGGACCACCCCGGCGCCATGGTCGAACGTGCTTGCCAATCCCAAATTCGGCTGCGTGCTGAGCGAAAGCACGACCGGGTACACCTGGTCGGAGAACGCGCACGAATTCCGGCTCACGCCCTGGCACAACGATCCGATCGGCGACTCCGGCGGAGAAGCGTTTTACCTGCGCGATGAGGAAACCGGACGGTTCTGGTCGCCGACGCCCTTGCCGCGTCGGGGCGAGGGCGCGTACCGGATCCGCCATGGGTTCGGCTACAGCGTCTATGAGCACGTCGAGGACGGCATCGCCAGCGAGCTGTGGGTCTATGTGGCGCTGGACGAGGCGGTGAAGTTCAGCGTGCTGCGGCTGCGCAACAACAGCGGGCGCACGCGCCGGCTGAGTGCGACCGGCTACGTCGAGTGGATCCTCGGCGACCTGCACGCCAGGACCCAGATGCACGTGGTGACCGAGATGGACCCGGAAAGCGGCGCGGTAACTGCGCGCAATGCCTACAACACCGAGTTCGGCGGGCGGGTGGCGTTCTTCGATGCCGACAGTGGCGATGCAAGCCACAGCCGTCGCAGCATCAGTGGCGACCGCACCGAATTCATCGGTCGCAACGGCAGCCTGCACGCACCTGCGGCACTGCTGCGCGAACGCCTGTCGGGCAAGCTGGGCGCGGGGCTGGATCCGTGTGCCGCGATCCAGGTTGCGATCGATCTGGCTCCCGGGCAGGTGCACGACACCGTGTTCCGGCTCGGCACCGGCCGCGACCATGCCGATGCGGCCGCACTGGCGCGCCGCATGCGCGGTCCCGATGCCGCCTACGATGCGCTCGACGAAGTCCGCATCCACTGGCTGCGCACGCTCGGTGCGGTGCAGGTGGAGACGCCGGATCCGAGCGTGGACCTGCTCGCCAATGGCTGGTTGCTGTACCAGACCATTGCCTGCCGTTATTTCGCGCGCAGCGGTTATTACCAGTCCGGTGGCGCCTTCGGTTTCCGCGACCAGTTGCAGGACACCATGGCGATGTTGCACGCCGAGCCGCGGCTGGCCAGGAACCACCTGCTGCTCAGCGCCGCGCACCAGT
Organism: Luteimonas sp.; assembly: GCA_035543275.1. Classification (GTDB taxonomy): domain Bacteria; phylum Pseudomonadota; class Gammaproteobacteria; order Xanthomonadales; family Xanthomonadaceae; genus Cognatiluteimonas. The sequence goes on from DASZZT010000057.1 coordinate 7,964, forward strand.
TCCCGGAAGGCGATGTGCAGCACTGGTGGCATCCGCCGCTGGATCGCGGCGTGCGCACGCGTTGTTCGGACGATTACCTGTGGCTGCCGCTGGCCACCTGCCGCTACGTCGAAGCCACCAGCGACCGCAGCGTGCTCGACGAGCGGGTGCAGTATGTCGAGGGCCGCCGGGTCAGTCCCGACGAGGAGTCCTATTACGATCTCCCGTCGCGCTCCGGTCTGAGCGAAACCCTCTACCAGCATTGCGTCCTCGGCTTGCAGCGCGCGTTGGGCCTGTTCGGCGAACGTGGCCTGCCGCTGATTGAAACCGGCGACTGGAACGACGGCATGAACCGGGTCGGGGAGGGCGGCAAGGGCGAAAGCGTCTGGCTCGGGTTCTTCCTGTTCGACGTGCTGAAGCGCTTCAACGTGCTCGCCCGCGACCGCGGCGATCTGCTGTTCGCCGAGCACTGCCTGGAGGCGTCCGCACAACTGCGGCAGAATCTGGAGCGGCATGCCTGGGATGGTGCCTGGTATCGCCGCGCCTGGTTCGACAACGGTGCTCCGCTGGGGTCGTCGCAAAGCGATGAATGCACCATCGATTCGATCGCCCAGAGCTGGTCGGTGCTGTCGGGCGCAGCGGAACCTGCGCGCGCGCGACAGGCGATGGCCTCGCTCGACCAGCGCCTGGTGCGGCGCGATGCCGGCTTGATCCAGCTGCTCGATCCGCCATTCGACAAGACCGAGCAGGATCCGGGTTACATCCGCGGCTACGTGCCGGGCGTGCGCGAGAACGGCGGCCAATACACCCACGCGGCGATCTGGGCGACGATGGCCTTCGCCGAACTCGGCGACCACGAGCGTGCCTGGGAACTGCTGCGCATGATCAACCCGGTCAATCACGGCGACAGTGCCGAACGCATCGCCGTCTACAAGGTCGAGCCCTACGTGGTCGCCGCCGATGTGTACGCGGTCACGCCGCATGTCGGCCGCGGCGGCTGGACCTGGTACACCGGCTCGGCAGGCTGGATGTACCGGCTGATCGTGGAATCGCTGCTGGGCCTGCGGCTGGAGGCCGGCACCCTGCGGCTGTCGCCGTGCATTCCGGTCGACTGGCCCGAGTACAAGGTGCGCTATCGCTATCGCGATACGGTGTACCGGATCCACGTGCATCAAAGCCATGGGCAAGACGAACGGCAACGGCTGATCGTCGATGGCATCGAGCAGACCGATCTGGCAATCTCGCTGCGCGACGATCACGCCCAGCATGCGGTTGAGTTATGGCTGGGCACCGGCGCTCGATCAGGTGCTGTTGACGCTGCCGATCACTTAACGCGCGGATAAGGTTCAGCTGAGAATCGCTTACCGCCACGTCGCCACACTGCGCCGCTGCGTCTGATCTGCCAAAGGATGCCGTCTCGATGCTATCCCGTCTGTCCGCTACGCGTTACCGAGCTCTTGCCTGGTTGTCGCTGGTCTTTCTCGGCGTCTCCACTCTCACCCGACTCGCCTTGCTCGTCGCGGCTGGATCGGGCGTGCCGGCATCGCCCGCGCACTTGGCAGGCGTGTTCGGCATCGGCCTGGCGTATGACCTGCTGACCTTCGTCTATTTCGCCTGGCCGCTGGTGCTGCTGCTGTGGCTGCTGCCGCAACGCTGGTTCGCGGCCAAGCCGGGACGCTGGTCGGTGACCGCGCTGGGTTGGGTGCTGGTCCTCGGCATCCTGTTCACCGCCGCGGCGGAATGGACGTTCTGGGACGAATTCCAGACCCGCTTCAACTTCATCGCCGTCGATTACCTGGTCTATACCACCGAGGTCATCGGCAATATCCGCGAGTCGTATCCGGTCTTCTGGATCCTGACTGGATTGATCGCGTTGACCAGCGCGGTGTGCTGGTTCGGCCGCCGCTGGCTGGTGCCGCAGGCCGGTACCGATATCGCATTGGGTCGCCGCACCCTAGTCACGCTCGCGTGGCTCGCCGCCAGCGTGCTCTGCACCTGGCTGATCAGCGCCGACATGAAGAATCGTTCCGACAACGAATACGTGAACGAGCTCGCCGGCAACGGCATCTACCAGTTCTTCGCCGCCTTCCGCAGCGCCGAGCTCGATTACGACACTTTCTACCGCAGCCTGCCGGCGAAAGACGCCTTTGCTGGCTTGCGACCGCTGTTGCAGACGCCCGATGCGACCTTCGTCAGCGACGATCCGTTCGACATCACCCGAAAGATCGTCGCACGCAAGCCCGAGCAGAAACTCAACGTCGTGCTGATCAGCGTGGAGAGCCTGTCCGCCAGCTACCTCAAGGCGTACGGGAACACCGAAAACATCACCCCGCAACTCGACCTGCTCGGCGCGCAGAGCCTGATGTTCGACAACCTCTATGCCACGGGTACCCGCACCGTGCGCGGGCTCGAGGCATTGTCGCTGTCGGTGCCGCCGACGCCGGGCGAATCGATCGTCAAACGGCCGCACAACGAGAACCTGTTCAGCCTGGGCAGCGTGTTCAACAGCAAGGGTTACGTGTCGGAGTTCCTGTACGGCGGCTATGGCCGTTTCGACAACATGAACTATTTCTTCGCCCACAACGGCTACGCGATCAAGGATCGCGAGAACATCCCCGACAAGAGCATCCATCACGCCAATGTCTGGGGCGTGGCCGACGAAGACCTGTACACGATGGCGCTGGGCGAATTCGACCGCGTGCATGCCGGCGGCAAGCCGTTCTTCGCGCACATCATGACCACCTCCAACCATCGTCCGTACACGTTCCCGGAAGGGCGCGTGAACTTCCCGCAGGGCCAGCGCGACAGCGCGGTGGCCTACACCGACTGGGCGATCGGCGATTTCATCAAACGCGCACGCAGCAAGCCGTGGTTCGCGGACACGGTGTTCGTGATCACCGCCGATCATTGCGCTTCCAGTGGTGGTATCGCGGCATTGCCAACGTTCCGCTACCACATCCCGTTGTGGATCTATTCGCCGGCGCACATCGCGCCGCAGCGCGTCGATCGCTTGATCAGCCAGATCGACATCCCGCCGACGATCCTCGGCCTGCTCGGCATGAGCTACACCAGCCGCTTCTACGGCCATGACCTGTTCGCGCTGGAGCCGGGCAGGGAACGCGCTTTCATCGGCAACTACCAGAAACTCGGTTATCTCAGGCACGACCAGCTGATCCAACTTGGCCCGAAGCGTTCCGTGGTGGCGGTGCGGCCGGAATACGATTCCGATCGTCAGCAGCGCGAGATCCCGGCCGATCCGGCCCTGGTCGACGAGGCGATCCGTTACTACCAGACGACCAGCTATCGCTTCAAACACGGCTTGATGGGCGTGGACACGTCGACCAGCACCACCGCCGCCAGCCACTGACACGCACTTTCACCTTCCATCAACCCGGCCGGTCGCAAATGGCAGTAAAGTACGGCGGCAATGTTCTCCATCCTGCTACGCGTGTTGCTGATCATCAGTCTGGTCCTGAACGGATCAGGCTATGCGGTCGCGTCCACGCACATGCAGATGGGGCACATGGACACGGCCGTGTTGGCCCCGCCATCGGCTGCGGAGCGCGTGGCCACGGCAGAACCGCCGTGCCATCAGGATCAACACAACAGCGCGTCGGCGTCAGCGGCCCAACTGCCCGATACCGCCCCCGCTGCCGCACCGGGGAAGTCGAAGCATCCCGCTCCTGACTGCTGCAAGTTCGGCGCTTGCAGCTGTGCCTGCGTGCATCAGGCCCAGGCGGCGGTTCCCGCATATTCCTTGCGTTACACAGTGATCGAGCACGCTGGCGTCGTGCGCCCCATGCAGCCGGGCCATGTCGCGCCAACACTCCCACATCTGATCCGACCTCCGATCGGCTAAGCGTCCCAGGCGCCCCATGGCGCCTTTTGGCCTGTGCCATTTCACCGCGTTTTTGCGGATGAAGTGATGTCTGGCCCTCGGCACAGCGATCTCGCTGTCGCCGCCTTTGACGCTTACACGGAGTTTTCCATGTCATCCGATTCTTTCGGCTTTGGGGCCGACGGCCTGCTGAAGCCGTCGCGGCGCCGTTTCGTGCAGGGGCTCGCCGCCGGCGGCGCAGTGGCCAGCCTCGGGTTATGGCCCAAGTCGGTCTGGGCGGTGAAATCGCTCGGGCAGGCGAACGTGCTCTCAGGCACCGAGTTCGATCTGGTCATCGGCGAGACGCCGATGAACTTCACTGGTCGCACCCGTTCAGCAGTCACCGTCAACGGCTCGTTGCCGGCGCCGATCCTGCGCTGGCGCGAGGGCGATACCGTGACCCTGCGCGTGTCCAACCAGCTGCCGATGGGCTCGATCCACGGCCACGACACGTCGATCCAGTGGCACGGCATCCTGCTGCCGGCCAACATGGACGGTGTTCCTGGCGTGAGCTTCAACGGCATCCCACGCGGCGAGGCTTACCAATACCGCTTCCGGGTGCACCAAGGCGGCACCTACTGGTACCACAGCCATTCGGCATTCCAGGAACAGGCC
>DASZZT010000058.1:0-33499 GCA_035543275.1 Luteimonas sp.
ACTCGCCAGGCGAGATAAGGGTTTGATTTCGCAGGGAGTTGTCACAGAAGGGCCGAAAGCCCGCCTCCCCCGCGATTCCCGATGCAGTGCGCGGCCACCGCCCCCGGGGCGGCCATGTTAGCGGCTCCTCGGCAAGCCCGGCCATCGCCCGATGCGTCAGACATCGGCGCTGAACATGTCCCGTGCGACGCGACCGGCTCCTGCCGGGAAGCGGCCGCCGGCCCGGCAACACATAAATGAGACAAGCGCTCCCGCGGTTTGCCGTGGTGTCGTAGCGCTGGAAACCTGAAGCTGCACCGGCGCCGCAAAGTGGCTTACCACTTTGTAAAAAAGGCTCTGCCTTGCGCCATGCAGTTCGTCGTATCCAGAGGCGAAACGCCCACGGCGTTCCGCGTGTCTGCTCGTAACAGAGTGGAGCGCGCGAGGAACGCACCATGAAACGCATGCTGATCAACGCGACGCAGGCAGAAGAGCTGCGCGTCGCCATCGTCGACGGCCAGACGCTCTACGACATCGATATCGAGCAGCCGTCGAAGGAACAAAAGAAGTCCAACATCTACAAGGGCCGCATCACCAGGCTCGAGCCTTCGCTGGAAGCGGCATTCGTCGAATACGGCGGCGAGCGCCACGGCTTCCTGCCGCTGAAGGAAATCTCCCGCGACTATTTCCAGGCTGGCGTCGACCCGAACAAGGGCACGATCCGCGAACTGCTGCGCGAAGGCCAGGAAGTCGTGGTGCAGATCGACAAGGACGAGCGCGGCACCAAGGGCGCGGCCCTGACCACGTTCATCTCGCTGGCCGGCCGCTACATGGTGCTGATGCCGAACTCGCCCACCGCAGGCGGTGTCTCGCGCCGGATCGAGGGCGACGACCGCGCCGCACTGAAGGCGGCGATGGACGTGCTGGCCATCCCCGACGACATGGGCGTGATCATCCGCACCGCCGGTGTCGGCCGCGATGCCGAAGAACTGCAGTGGGACCTGGACTACCTGCTCAGCGTGTGGAAGGCGATCGCCGAAGCCGCGCTGACCAAGCCGGCGCCGTTCCTGATCTACCAGGAATCGCGGCTGATCATCCGCGCCCTGCGCGACTACATGCGCGCCGACATCGGCGAGATCCTGGTCGATACCGACGAGATGTATGCCGAGGCGCACGAGTTCGTGCAGCAGGTGATGCCGCACAACCTGCGCAGGCTCAAGCAGTACACCGACGACACGCCGCTGTTCAATCGATTCCAGATCGAGTCGCAGATCGAGAACGTCTACGAGCGCAACGTGCGCCTGCCTTCCGGCGGCGCGCTGGTGATCGACCAGACCGAGGCCCTGACCGCGGTCGACGTCAACTCGGCACGCGCCACCAAGGGCGGCGACATCGAGGAAACCGCGTTCCACACCAACATGGAAGCGGCCGAGGAAGTCGCGCGTCAATTGCGCCTGCGCGATCTCGGCGGCCTGGTGGTGATCGACTTCATCGACATGTCGTCGACCAAGCACCAGCGCGACGTCGAGAACAAGCTGCAGAACGCGCTGAAGTTCGACCGTGCACGCGTGCAGCTCGGCCGCATCTCCAAGTTCGGCCTGATGGAGATGTCGCGCCAGCGCCTGCGCCCGTCACTGGGCGAATCCAGCCAACTGGTGTGCCCGCGCTGCGAAGGCCACGGCCGCATGCGCGGCATCGAGTCGTTGTCGCTGTCGATCCTGCGTGTCGCCGAAGAGCACGCGATGAAGGAGAACACCGGCCAGGTTCTGGTGCAGGCGCCGACCGAAATCGCCAACTTCCTGCTCAACGAGAAGCGCCGCGCCTTGTCGGAGATCGAGCAGCGCCACGGTGCCCCGATCGTGATCGTCGCCGACGACCAGCTGGAAACCCCGCATTACGAGGTCACCCGCATCCGCGAGAACGAGCTCGGCGAGGAATCCTCGCGACCGAGTTACCAGCGCGGTACCCCGCGCAAACTGGCGACGATCGCGCTGACCAAGGCCAACCTCAACGTGCCGACCGCGGCGATGGTGACCAACGTCAAGCCGGCGCAACCGGCGCCGATCCGCGAGCCGCGCGAGGAAGCGCCTGTTGCAACGATGGTGCCGATCGCGGCCGCACCGACGAATTCGATCGGCCTCGTCGACCGCATCCTGCGTTTCTTCCGCGGCGCCCAACCGGCCAGGCCGGTCGCAACAATGGCGTCACGGCCGCAGGAAGGCCGCGGTCGCAACGAGCGCAATGATCGCAACAGCCAGCGTCGCGATGGCCGCGGCGGCAAGCAAGGCGGACGCGACGGCCAACGCCGTGATGAGCCGCGCCGCAGTCAGCCACAGCAGCAGGTCCAGCCGCAGCAAAAGCAGCAACAGGACAAGCCGCGCAACGAGCAGGCGCAGCAGGCGCAGCAGCCGCAGCAGCCACAACAGCCACAACAGCCGCAGCAAAAGCAGAACCCGCCAAAACAGCAGCAGCCCAAAGCGCAGGACGACAACCGCCAGGCCGTCGCGCAGCCCAGGCCGCCGCGCCCGCCGCGCGCGGAACCGGTCCCCAAGGTCGCACCGCAAGCGCCGGCAATTGATGCGTTCGATCCAGCTCTCGCAGCGGCGGTCGCCGTGTCGGACGTGATCGCGACGGACACCGCAGTCGACACCAGCATCAAGCCCGATGCAGCAAGCGACGATGCCGCGAACGAAGGTGAAGGCAGCGCCCGTCGCCGTCGCGGTCGTCGTGGCGGACGCCGTCGTCGTCGCGGCGGAGCCGAGGGCGCCCTCGCCATCGACGATGCGCAGGATCACGATGAGATGCATACCGGCGATCTGCCCGCCGCCAATCGCTCGCAGCCGGAGTTCGACTTCGACGACGATGAGCCGATGCCGGCGGCCAACGCGGCGGCTGCCGCCGCCATGCTGGTACCGATCGCTCCCGCAAGTGCGCCAGTTGCCACGCAGACGATGCCAGTGGCGGTGCGCGAAATCGAGCCCGCGGCGGACACACAGCCGGAAACAAGCGCCGCGATCGATGTCGCGCCCGCCGACGAACTGGACGGCATCGCCAACATCGAACCCGTTGCGAGCGAGCTTGTAGCGAGCGCGCCGCAGGCCTACAGCGTCAACGGCATGTCGATGGCACCTGCGTCCGACGTTGAGATCGAGGCATCAGCAGAGATGATCCCGCAGCAGTCAGAGGCCTTCGTATCCGCGCCTGTACAGGCGGCTCCCGGCTTGTTCGACATGCTGCCGACGACTGCTGATGCAGCCGCGGATCTTGCGGAAGTGGATCCCGCGCAGGATGCCGCCGAGGCCGTCGCCCGGATCGCAGACGACAAGGACCCCAAGGTCGACGCGGCCAGGCGCGACGCCTGACGACGGCGTTGCCGGTCCCGCGCAGGCGCTACAACGCGTGCGCGGGATCGCTCAATCCGTATTGGCCGGCGAGCCTGGCCAGCGCAATGTTGTCCTGGATGCGCAGCTTCTCGAACAGCCGGCTCTTGTGGGTGTTGACGGTCTTCGCGCTCAGGCTCAGTCGTCGGGCGATATCTTCCTGGCGCAGGCCCTGGGTCAGCAGCAGCGCCACCTCCAGTTCGCGTGGCGACAGCGCATCGAACGGCGAGGCGTCACCGCCGATCCCCGACAACGCCAGGTGCTGGGCGATGTTGTTGGCGAGATAGCGCTTGCCGCGGGCGACATCGCGCACCGCGCGCAGCAGTTCGCCGGCATCACCGCCCTTGCCGACGTAGCCGGACGCGCCGGCCTCGATCAGCCGTTTCGGCATCGGCCCGTCCTCGAGCACCGAGACCACGATCACCCGGGTGCCGTGGTCGCCCTTGACGATGCGTTCGGTCACTTCCAGTCCGCTGACGCCGGGCAGGTGCAAGTCGCACAGCACCACGTCGGGCTTGAGCCGGCGAATCTGCGGCAGCGCGTCCTCACCATTCTCGGCCTCGCCGATCACCTCGATGTCGGTCTCGCCGGCCAGGATCATGCGCATGCCGGCGCGCACCAGTGCGTGGTCGTCGACCAGGAATACTCGAATCGTCATCACGTCCCCTTTCCGCTCCCCAGCGGCATGAGTGCAGCCTAAGCGTGCGACGCGGGGCGGACAAGCGCGGATTTGCCGCGATTGAGTGTCGGGAAAATCCGACGGACAAGACAGTCGCGTTGAATATGGCGGTAGTGCCAGTCTGCCAGCCCATCTCTACGCCAAAATTTCCAGTTTCAGGGATTAAAATCGAGAAATTTGGCCACTCGTCCATCCAAGTAACCCCTTCGCTGCCGCTGGTTACTGCGCCGCGCCGCCCTGGCATGGCTGATTGGACCCGTTGAAGCAAGAAACCGAACAGAGAAGCGAACAAGGATCGCTGGACCGATCGTAGACGGCTGCTTTCAACCTGAGGGGGCGTCCGCCGGCGCCGCGATGACCAGACACTCAAGGTGCAAGACATGCGGCCCGCCGCACAGATAACTTAGACTCCCGGCATTCCCCGCGCCTCCGGCGTTGGCCATATGCGCAAGAAGACGAAGGCCACCTCGATCGATATCGCCCACCTGGCCGGCGTCTCGCAGGCCACGGTCTCGCGGGTGCTGTGCGGCAGTCCACTGGTCAACGCAGAGACTCGCAAGCGCGTCGAGACGGTGGCGCGTGAGCTCAACTACAAGGTCGACCGCCACGCCTCCAGCCTGCGCACGCAGCTCTCCGGAACGCTGGCGCTGCTGCTGTTCGAGGACCCCACGCCCGACGACTCGCACATCAACCCGTTCTTCCTGTCGATGCTGGGCTCGATCACCCGCGCCTGCGCGCGTCGGGGGCAAGACCTGCTGGTCTCTTTCCAGCACCTGTCGGACGACTGGCACGCCGACTACGAAGACAGCATGCGGGCCGACGGCCTGATCCTGCTCGGTTACGGCGATTACCTGACCTACCGAAGCAAGCTGGACAAGCTGGTCGAACAAGGCACCCGGTTCGTGCGCTGGGGTGCGGTGCTGCCGGACCAGCCAGGCGTGTCGATCGGGTGCGACAACTACAACGGCGGCCAGCTTGCCGGTGAACACCTGGTGGGACGCGGATGCAGGCGCATCGCCTTCCTCGGCGATGCCTCCAGCCACTATCCCGAATTCCTCGAGCGCTACCGCGGTTGCGATGCAGCCTTGCACGCGGTTGGTGGGGCGATGGACCCTGCGCTACAGGTCGACGCCGAGAGCGCCGAGGAAGCCGGTTACCAGGCCGCACGCGAACTGCTCGGACGCGGCGGCGCCTTCGATGCGGTGTTCGCGGCCAGCGACCAGATCGCGCTCGGTGCGATGCGCGCGCTGGGCGAACACGGCCTGCGCTTGCCGGAGGACGTCGCGGTAGTCGGTTTCGACGACATCCCCGCGGCGCGCTTCGCCAATCCGGCGCTGACAACGGTGGTCCAGGACACCACGCGCGCCGGCGAATTGCTGGTGGAAACGCTGCTGCAGCTCGTGCGCGGCGAACCCGCCGAGAGCATCACCCTGCCGGTGTCACTGGTGGTGCGCCGCTCGAGCGGTGCAGGCGACGACTGAGCTAGCGGTGGCGCGCGGTCGCCATCGCCCGGGCCAGTTCGGCCGCCAGATCCCTGCGCGTCACCAACGCGTCGAGCACGTACACCTCGACGCCGTGTGCCGGCACGCTTGCGCGCAGCATGCTGCCGTCCGCGACCGTGACACCGCCGCCGCCGATTGCGGCGTGCCAGCGCCCGGCCTGCAGATAGTCGTGGATGGCGAAGCTGGCAGGCGAGTCGCCCTTGTTGAGCAGCACCAGCGCTGTCTGGCCGATCCCGTTGTTCTGGTAAACGCGGTAGAACGCAGCACGATCGCCCTGCAGCAACAGGTTCACCTGCAGTCCGCGCTGCAGCGCCGGGGTTGCGGCGCGCACTCGGGCGATCTGTTTGAGGTGCTCGCGGATCGGATGACCGACCGCCGCATCCACCCGCGCCTGGCCGAAGTAGTTGCGGTTGCCGGCATGTTCGGCGGTGCCGCGCATGAAGCCGGTTTCCGAGCCGTAGTAGATGACCGGTATACCGCGCGCGGTGAACAGCCAGTTGTGGGCGTCGACGAAGCCATTGTCGCTGGCATCCAGCCGCGCCATGTCGTGATTGTCGTAGAACGTCATCAAGTCGTACGGGTTCGCGTATGGCCCGCCGGTCAGGTACAGGCGCTCGGCAAGCCGGGCGAAATCGCCGCGTTTGCGTCCGAACACTTCCGCCATCCGCTCCTTGAGCGGAAAGTCGAGCACGCTGACGCCTGCGTTCTGCGGCCATGTGTGCTCGGCGATCTTGTTCGCGTCGTAGTCGAACGCTTCGCCGAACATGAAGAAGCCTGGATGCCGGGCGCGGATGCGTTCGACGAATCCGTGCCAGAACGCGTGTGGCATCCACGGGATCGTGTCGATCCGGAACGCCGCAGCGCCCTGGTCGATCCATTGCGAATAGGCGCCGACGAAGTACTCCATGACTTCCGGATTGTTCTCGTTGATGTCCGAGAGCTGCGCGAGGCCCGGCTTGGTGTTGTAGAAGCGGTGCAGCGGGTTGTGCTGCGGATCGAGTTTTTCAGGCGGCAGGTTCTGGTGATCCGCGACCAGCTTGCCGTGCTGGTCGTAGATCTCGCCGAACTTCGGCTGGTCCTGCGGCATCGTGTACGCCGGCGAGCCGTGGTTGCAGACGATGTCGAGCACGGTCTTGAGGCCGTGCTGCCGGAGGCCGGCGGTGAGGCCGGCGAAATCCAGGCCCGGGCTCGGCAGGTGCTCGTCGAGCCGGTAGAAGTCGACGCCCCAGTAGCCGTGGTAGCCGGTCTTGCCGCGGTCCTGGAACTTCCCGCCCCACTGCACCGGGTCGCCGCCAGTGAAGGCCTCGTCCGGGTTGTCGACGATCGGTGTGATCCACACCGCGCCAAAGCCCATGTCGTGGATGTAATCGGCGTTGTCGAGGATGCCCTTGAAGTCGCCGCCGAGGTAGCCGATGTTGTCGCTCTCGCCCTTCGGGGCGTCTGCGACGGGACGATCGAAGGTGTGGTTGGCGCTGCCCTGGTCGCGATGGTCGTTGCCGGGGTCGCCGTTGACGAAGCGGTCGGTCATCAGGAAATAGACCGCGTCGCTGGCGAACGGCTCGCGCGTGCCGTAATAGCTTTCCGGTGCCGGCGCGGGCGGCGGGGTCGCACAGCCCGCAGACAGCAGCGTTGTTGCCAGGGCAAAAAACAGCAGACTCTTGCGCATCGTCGCTCCCTTCAGACCGCCGGCGCCGACACCAGCGCCGGCTCCTTGACCCGCAACACGCACAGGCCCGCGACGATCAGGCTGATGCCGCCGATCACCAGCGCCTGGATCGGCTGGCCGCCGAAGAAGGTCTTGAGCAGGAAGCCGAGCAGGCTCGCCGCCACCAGCTGCGGAATCACGATGAAGAAATTGAAGATGCCCATGAACACGCCCATCTTCTGTGCCGGCACGCTGTCCGACAGCAGCGCGTACGGCAGCGACAGGATCGAGGCCCAGGCGAAACCGACGCCGACCATCGACAGCAGCAACCAGTGCGGGTCGCGGATCACCACGAACGACAGCAGGCCGAGGCCGCCGAGCGTGACATTGACCAGATGGCTGACGCGCAGTCCCCAGCGCCGCACCATCCACGGGATCACCACCGCCGCCAGCGCGGCAAAGCCGTTATAGGCCGCGAACAGCACGCCGACCCAGTTGGCGCCGTCGTTGTACGCCGCCGACTGCGTGTCGATGGTGCCGTAGTGCACCTGCGTCACTGCCGCGGTGGTGTAGATCCACATCGCGAACAGCGCGAACCACGAGAAGAACTGCACCACCGCGAGCTGCCGCATCGTCGCCGGCATGTCGTGCAGGTCACGCATGATGCTGGCGAACATGCCCTGCGCGCGCGCGTAGCCGGCGAGGATCAGCGCCAGGCCGTACGCAGCGATGCCGCCGGCCAGCACGTACAGCTGCTTGTCGAGCTGGAAATAGCGGATCGCGAACACGCCGACCAGGCCGACCAGCAACCACAGCACCCCTTGGCCGGAGCGGATCGGCGCGGTCGTCCCCGCACTCCTGACCGGTGGCTGGGCGTCGTCGAACCCGGCCAGCACCTCCGGCGGATATTCGCGCGTACGCAGCACCGTCCAGCCGATCGCCAGCAGTAGCACCACACCGCCGAAATAGAACGCATAGCGCACCGTGTCCGGGATCTCGCCGGCCCCGGCGGTATTGCCGACGCCCACCTTCGCCAGCAGCCACGGCAGCAGGCTCGCGACCACCGAGCCGACGCCGATGAAGAAGCTCTGCATGGCGTAGCCCGTCGGGCGCTGTCGCGGCGCGAGCTGGTCCCCGACGAAGGCGCGGAACGGTTCCATCGAGATGTTGATCGAGGCGTCCAGCACCCACAGCAGGCCGGCGGCGATCCACAGCACCGGCGAGTTCGGCATCGCGAACAGCGCCAGCGTCGCCAGCACCGCGCCGACCAGGAAGTACGGGCGCCGGCGGCCGAGCCCGGTCCAGGTGCGGTCGGAGAGGTAGCCGACGATCGGCTGCACGATCAGCCCGGTCAGCGGCGCGGCGATCCACAGCATCGGGATGTCGTCGACGTTGGCGCCGAGCGTCTGGAAGATGCGGCTGACGTTGGCATTCTGCAGTGCGAAACCGAACTGGATACCGAGGAAGCCGAAGCACATGTTCCAGATCTGCCAGAACGACAACTGCGGTTTGGCGCTCATGCGGGTGTTTCCTCGGTCTGTGGTCGCGACATCAATGGATGGGCGCGACCAGCAGGTCGCCGATCGTGGCGTATCGCGCGGACCTGCGAATTGCGGCAATGGTAGTCGCCGGCTCCACTGCACAATTTCACTGCATACGTATTCATGGCGACAGTGACTTCAAGGACGCGACGGCCGCCATTGGCTCGTGGATAGTGGCAGGACTGCGTGCGCGAGGCCCGCACGTCGGCTCACGGGGAAGCGGGATGGCGATGGCTCGTTGGTGGCGCGGCGCGGTGATCTACCAGATCTACCCGCGCAGCTTCCTGGATACCAATGGCGATGGCGTCGGCGATCTGCCGGGCATCATCGCCAAGCTCGACTATGTCGCCAGCCTCGGTGTCGAGGCGATCTGGATTTCGCCGTTCTTCAAGTCGCCGATGGCGGATTTCGGCTACGACATTGCCGACTACCGCGACGTCGACCCGCTGTTCGGCACGCTGGCCGACTTCGACGATTTGCTGGCGAAGGCGCACGGGCTCGGGATCAAGGTGATGATCGACCAGGTGCTCAGCCATACGTCGATCGAGCACGAGTGGTTTGGCGAAAGCCGCGCCAGCCGCGACAACCCGAAGGCCGACTGGTATGTATGGGCCGACGCCAAGCCAGACGGCAGCCCGCCGAACAACTGGCTGTCGATCTTCGGCGGCGTTGCCTGGCAGTGGGAACCACGCCGCGGCCAGTACTACCTGCACAACTTCCTGGCCTCGCAGCCCGACCTCAACTTCCACAACCCCGAGGTGCGCGCGGCAACGCTGGACAACGTGAAGTTCTGGCTCGACCGCGGTGTCGACGGACTGCGCCTGGATGCGATCAACTTCTGCTTCCACGACGCGCAGTTGCGCGACAATCCGCCCAAGCCACCCGAATTGCGTACCGGCCGCGGCTTCAGTGCGGACAACCCCTATGCGTTCCAGTACCACTGGCACAACAACACCCAGCCGGAGAACCTTCACTTCCTCGAGCAATTGCGCACGCTGCTGGACCGCTATCCGGATGCGACCACGCTCGGCGAGATTTCCTCGGAGGACTCGCTGGCGACGATGGGCGAATACGTCAACGATCGGCGCCTGCACATGGGCTACAGCTTCGAGCTGCTGACCGACGATTTCAGCGCGGCCTACATCCGCGGCACCGTCGAAAGCCTCGAGGCGAAAATGGCCGATGGCTGGCCGTGCTGGGCGATCTCCAACCACGACGTGCGGCGCGCGGTGACGCGCTGGGGCGGCGCGTCCGCCTCGGACGATCTGGCCAGGCAACTGGTCGCCCTGGTGTGCTCGCTGCGCGGCTCGGTGTGCCTGTACCAGGGCGAGGAGCTCGGCCTGGGCGAAGCCGAGGTGCCGTTTGAATCGTTGCGTGATCCTTATGGCATCGCGTTCTGGCCCAGCTTCCAGGGCCGTGACGGGTGCCGAACGCCGATGCCGTGGAACGGCGACGACCATGCCGGGTTCAGCGCCGGAGCGTCGTGGCTGCCGATCCCCGGCGAGCACCGCGGCCGCAGCGTGATGGTGCAGGAGCGCGATCCCGACTCGGTGCTCAACGGGGTGCGGCGGTTCCTGCGCTGGCGTAAGGGCCAGCCGGCGCTGACGTTGGGAGGGATTCGCTTCGTGGATGCGCCGGAACCGATCCTCGCCTTCACCCGCAGCCTCGATAGCGACAGCCTGCTTGTCGTGTTCAACCTGTCGGCGCAGCCCGTCCAATGGTCGCTGCCCGAAGGCATGCATGCGCAACCGATCGTCGACCACGGCTTGCTATCCGGCCGCGCGGAGGGCGGCCAGTTATCATTGCCTGCGTATGGAGTGTATTACGCAGCACGTGCCAGACGGCATCCGCTTGAGGGCGGCACGCGCTAGGGAACCTCTGAACAATGGAAGTTTCGAGCCTGCATGCACGTTGGGGTGATGGCCGATGCCGTCGGCGCTCGATGTTCGGAAAATCGGCTGGTTCGTTGTCGCTTGGTGCGTTTGGATGACGTGTTTGCGGCAGGCTTTCGTTGATCGCCCTGTGGCTGTGGCGCCCGCGCATCGCCGGCATCGGCCTGGCGTTGCCCAGGGCCGGCGCGGGCTTCCGGCGACGTCATGCGCTGATCCCCGTATAGAGGCGGCAAGGGCGGCGGTCGTTCCTGCCGCGCGCCGTGGGCAATCGCGTTACGATCGGGCCTTCATGTCGCCCACAGGGGAATGCGATGATCAGTACCAGCGTGCCGCAAGCGCAGCCCGAGGCGTCAGGCATGGCGCCCCCGACCTCGCGCATGGCGGTGGTGGTGGTGACCTCGCTGTTCTTCATGTGGGGCTTCCTGACCTGCCTCAACGACATCCTGATCCCGCACCTCAAGGCGACCTTTTCGCTGAACTACGCGCAGGCGATGCTGATCCAGTTCACTTTCTTCGGCGCGTATTTCCTGATGTCGTTGCCGGCCGGCAAGCTGGTGTCGCGCGTGGGCTACAAGCGCAGCATCATTGTCGGCCTGGCGATCGCCGGCCTCGGCGCGCTGCTGTTCTGGCCGGCGGCGCAGCTACGTGTGTACGCACTGTTCCTCGGTGCGTTGTTCGTGCTGGCGACCGGCATCACCGTGCTGCAGGTGGCGGCCAATCCGTACATGACCCTGCTCGGGCCCGAGCGCACCGCGTCGAGCCGGCTCAACCTGGCGCAGGCGTTCAACTCGCTCGGTACCGCGATCGCGCCGCTGTTCGGCGGCCTGCTGATCCTGTCCGGCGCGGTGCTGGGTTCGGCGCAACTGGCGGCAATGTCGGCGCCGGAACAACTCGCTTACCAGACGCAGCAGGCGCAATCGGTGCAAGGGCCATACATCGGCCTCGCGTTGGCGTTGTTCGCGCTCGCCGTCGTGGTATGGCTGTTCCACCTGCCCGCGATCGCCACCGATGGCGGCACCAGGACCAGCCTCGGCGTGCTGCGCCATCCGCACGTGCGCTTCGGCGTGCTGGCAATCTTCGCCTACGTCGGCGCCGAGGTCGCGATCGGCAGCTTCCTCGTCAACTATCTGTCGCAGCCGGAGATCGGCGCGATGACCGAGCAGCACGCCACGCGTTACGTCTCCGCCTACTGGACCGGCGCGATGATCGGCCGCTTCGTCGGTTCGGCGCTGCTGCTGCGGATCGATCCGGGCAAGCTGCTGGCGCTGTTCGCCGCCATCGTCGTCGCGCTGCTGGCGATCACGATGACCAGCGTCGGCATGACCGCGGTCTACAGCATCGTCGCGATCGGCCTGTTCAACTCGATCATGTTCCCGACCATCTTCACCCTCGGCGTGGCCAAGCTCGGCGCGCAGACCGACAACGCCTCGAGCCTGCTGGTGATGGCGATCGTCGGCGGCGCACTGCTGCCGCTGGCGCAGGGCGCGCTGGCCGACCGCATCGGCATCCAGCCCGCCTTCGTGCTGCCGTTGCTGTGCTACCTGTACATCGTGTTCTACGGCTTGCGCGGTGCGCGGGTGAAGGGCATGCCTCGGTCGCCGGCAACTACGACCTGATGAACGACCTGATGAGCCTGGGCATCCATCGGGTGTGGAAGCGCTATTTCGTCGCCACCGCGCAGGTGAAGCCGGGCGATCTCGTGCTCGACCTGGCCGGCGGCACCGGCGACATCGCCGCGTCGCTCCGAGGACCAGACGCAGTTCGGACAAGCCCGATTATCGATCGACACGGGGCCGAGCGATGGATTCCCTGAGCTGCAATGCGTGAGGCATGCGCACCATCCTGCCCGCACCCGGAGTCCGGATGCTCTTGAGCAGTTCCAGGGTCGCTACCCGTCCCATGTCGCGGGTCGGTTGCCGTACGGTGGAGAGCGCCGGGTAGATGTGGCGCGAGATCGGCGTGTCGTCGAAACCGCACACGGAGAGGTCGCGCGGTACGGACAGGCCGCGTTCGCCGGCCACGCGCACGACGCCAGCGGCCATGTCGTCGTTGGCCGCGAAGATAGCGGTGGGCGGGTCGGCCAGATCCAGAAGGCGATTCGCGCCACGCACGCCCGATTCGAAGTTGAATTCACCCGCCACCACCAGCTCGGGATCGTAGCGGATGCCGGCCATTTCCAGGGACTGCCGGTACCCATCATGGCGCCACGCACACGCGCCGTGGTCGGGATGCCCCTGAATGTGACCGATCCGGCGATGCCCAAGGCGGATCAAGTGGGCGAGCAGATCGCACACCGCCGCATGCTCGTCGACCGTCACCCCGATGCGCCCCGCACGAGTGCGGGGCGAGATGCTCGCGAACGGGATCTGGTGCTCGTCCAGGTGCGCCAGCAGTTCCATGTCGTCGGTCAAAGGCGGGGTCAGTACGACACCGTCGGAGCCGGAATGCTCGACCAGGTCGGTGATCTCGGAAATGGAGCGGCGCTCGCCGTAGGTGACCGGCGCCAGCAGCAGATTGTAGTGCTGCGCGCGGCAGGCCTCGAGCATGCCGCTCTGGATTTCCATCAGGTAGTTGAGCGAGGGGTTGTCGTACGCCAGCGTGACGACATAGGAACGCTGCCCCGCCAAGCTGCGCGCGGAATGATTCGGCCGGTACTGGAGCCTTTCGACGGCGTCCTCGACTCTGCGTCGCGTTTCCTCGCGCACATTCGGCTCATGGTTGAGCACCCGGGACACGGTTTTCATGGAGACGCCGGCGGCGGCGGCGACGCCCTCGATCCGAATCCGCATCGATCTTGGCGCTTTCACCATCGTGACTTTCTGGATGTCTGGCGGCTCGCATCGAGCATACGGCCTTCGATGCCGAGTACCCGTGAAGTCTCGTGCCCGCGCAGCGCGAACGCCGCGGCTTCCGGAGCACGCCTCACCCGCCTCGACGCTCGCTCGGCGTCGAGGCGGCGATGGGCCGGCTCGATCCGCATCATGGTTCCGTTCCGGAGGACTCGCCGTCCGGTTGCCATACGAAAGTCGCAAGGCTCTTCGCCGGCAGCGCGTACTCGAACGTTCTGCCGAGGCTGGCGACGGAGAACCGCCGGGAGGCGCCGGCGGAGTTCGTCACGATCAACACGATCGAGCCGTCGTCCGCGTTGCGGAACGCCACGTTGTCGACCTCGGCCTGACCTGCACCTGAGTGGATCCGGTATGCGCCGGGCCGGACGAAGCGGCTGGCGTGTGCCAGCGCGTAGTACTCGTCGTTGCGGGTGACGCTGCCGTCGGCGGTATGGATTGTGACGACGCCGCGGCACGTATCGCAGCCGCCCGCGTGGGGCCCCGCCTTCTCGTCCAAGGCAAGGTTCCAGAACAACACGCCCCTGGCCCAATGCCTGGGGGCCTGGATGATCAGCTGCCGCGCCAACAGCGTCAGCCCGCCGCTGCGGACCGGCTCCCAGTCGCCGCCGGAACATTCCGTGAGGTACGCGTCCTTGTCCGGAAACGCGTCGTGTACCTTGGATTGCGCGGCGACGTCGCCGCCGTAGCAGTGCCAAGCCACCCCGGCAACATGGCGGGCGGCATCCTGATCCGAAAGCACGCCCAGCGGCTCCTCCGGCTTGTCCCAGTTGTGGTCCCAGTCGAAGATCAAGGTGGACGACGCCCGGCGCTGCAGGAGCGGGCCGAGATGATCTGCGATCAGGCGTGCGCGTTGCCGGGAACTCAGTCGCATGCCCGGGTAGTCGTCGGGCTCGTAGGACGGTTCGTTCAGTAATGTCAATGCGAAGATCGGTATTCCCTCCGCCGCGTACCCGTCGACGTACCTGACCAGATAGCGCGCGAACGCGTCATAGTACTCCTCTCGCAGGGTGCCCTTGATCAGGCTGTCGGTGGTCTTCATCCAGGCCGGCGCGCTCCAGGGCGAGGCCATCACCTTGAGCTGCGGGTTGATCGCAAGCGCCGCGCGCGTCACCGGCACGACGTCCGCTCGGTTGGGCTCGATACTGAAGCGGGCCAGACCCGGATCCACCGAGCCGGCGGGGACGTCGTCCAGGCTGTAATGCCGCCGGGAGAAGTCCGAAGCGCCGATGGTGAGCCGGGTGAAGCTCAGGCCGATCCCCGGCGAGCGCCCGAACAGTTCCTGCAGCAGAGCTTTGCGCTGATTCGCATCCATCCGGTACTGGATCAGCCACGCCGAAGCGTCCGTGATGGCGGCCCCGAAACCGACCATCTCCTGGAAGCGCTTCCCCGAATCGACGTCGATGGTGATGGGGAGACGCTTGGCCTCCGCGAACTCGGCGCTGGTCGCGGGCGTGAGCGTCTGCGAGTGATCCGAGGTGGTCACCCAGACCTGCACGCGGCCGCCGTCGGCGTTCCCGGGCGTGGAGGCTCGATCGATGCCTGATGCGCATGCCCCGAGCGTCATGGCGATCCCGAAGCACAACAACAACCATCGAGCCGGCGTCGCCGGACCCGGAACGACGGTGGATTTCATCGATGTCATCTCCCTGCGACAGATGAGAAACATGCCACGCACCACGCATTCGACATGCTGCAATGCAACGAAAATCGCCCGACGACGAATCGGATCGCCGTGTTTCACCGCACACGCCTGCCGTAAACGCGCAGACAGCGAGCCCAATTGACATGCGGATTGGATGCAGGTATTGACAGCGCTGTCAACTAAGGTTGGAGGGGGCTAGATGACGATGATCGACCGGCGCATGCACCGCCTTCCTAATTTCTCCCACACTCAACGGATAACCGCGCTGACGGCTGCCTGCTGGCTGGCATTGGCCTCCGCCGGCAATGTCTACGCTCAGGAAGCGACCGTCGCGCAAGACGAGGACAACGCAACCGCGCAACAGCCGGAAGCCAGCCAGCCTGCGACCGATACGAAGAAGAAGAAAAAGAAGGAAGAGGAGGACGTCAAAACCCTTGGTACCGTGCAGGTCACCGGCATCCGCGGCAGTATCGCGACATCGGCCGAGACCAAGCGCGAGTCGACTTCGATTGTGGAAGCGATCTCCGCCGAGGACATCGGCAAGCTGCCCGACGTCAGCATCGCTGAGTCGATTGCACGTTTGCCTGGCCTGGCCGCGCAGCGCGTCAATGGCCGTGCCCAGGTGATCGCGATCCGCGGCTTGGCGCCCGACTTCGCCGCCACCTTGCTGAATGGTCGCGAACAGGTCACCACCGGCGACAACCGCGGCGTCGAATTCGACCAGTACCCGTCTGAATTGGTCAACGCCGTCACGGTTTACAAGACGCCCGATGCAAAACTGATCGGGCAGGGCCTGTCGGGTACCGTGGACATACAGACCGTGCGTCCCTTGTCGTTCCACGAACGACGGATCAACCTCAATGTTCGTGGCGAACACAACTCCTTTGGTGAATTGAACGACGGTACCAGCGCCGATGGTTTCCGTGTCAGCGCTTCTTACATCGACCAGTTCGCCGACAACACCATTGGCGTAGCGCTGGGCTTCGCTCACCTGGATTCGCCTTTCCAGGAAAAGCATTCCAAGATTTGGTGGTGGGGCGGTTCGGCCTCCTGGTTCCC
Source organism: Luteimonas sp. (assembly GCA_035543275.1). GTDB lineage: Bacteria > Pseudomonadota > Gammaproteobacteria > Xanthomonadales > Xanthomonadaceae > Cognatiluteimonas. The sequence continues at coordinate 16,169 of DASZZT010000058.1, forward strand.
GAGCGATGGTATCCCGGGCAAGCCAGCCGGGGCAGACATGCTGATGGGTGCCGAAGTCTGGGCGCGCTCAGCTGACCAGACCCGCGATGCCCTGATGGGCGTGTTCGAGTTCAAACCCAACGACGATTTCCACAGCGTCCTGGATGTGTACTACTCCAAGTTCGAGCAGAAGGAAACCATGCGCGGCATCATGTGGTCGAACGACCCGTGGACCGGCAATGGCGTTACCTTGACCAATCCCACCACGGTGCGCTCAGGCAATGTGGATGTGGTGACGGCCGGTACGCTGCACAACCTCGAACCCATCGTTCGCAATGACTACAACTCGCGCAAGGACGACATGTTCGCAGCGGGTTGGAAGAACACCTGGAGATTCGCGGATAGCTGGTCGGTCATGGGTGATCTGAGCTATTCGAGCACCAAGCGTACCCAGAGCATTGCCGAAACCTATGCCGGCATCGAGAACGTCAGCGAGTCTGGCGTGGTGACCCCTACGCTGGATAGCGCAACGTTCAGCACTCCACTGGGCTCGCAGTTCCCCACTTATACCTTCGGCCTGGATTACGCCGACCCCAATCGAGTGGTGCTGAGCGACCCGGCCGGCTGGGGACATGACGGACGCATTGAACGTCCGCACCTGAAAGACACCATCAAGGCCCTTCGCCTCGAGGTACACCACGACTTTGCATCCGGCCCATTCAGCGGTTGGGATACCGGCGTGAATTTCAGCCGCCGCGAAAAGGAAAAGACCTCGACGGTCTATTTTGCCGATCTGCGCAACGGTCGCACGCCGATCGCGCTGGATCCCGGCCTCCTGATGTCCCCTACCGACCTGGGGTTCAGCGGCATTCCGGGCGTGCTGGCCTATGACGTCAACGACGTGCTGGGCAGGTACTACGACATCACTCAGCAGATGAGTAACAACGACTTCCAGAAGGATTTCACCGTTGCCGAGAAGGTGCGCACCCTCTACACCAAACTCGATATCGACACCGATCTTGGCTCAAGGGTCCGCTTGCGCGGCAACGTGGGCGTACAGCTGGTCCACACCGACCAGTCGTCTGTGGGTTTCAACGTCAGCAATACCAGCAACCTTGGCAATATCCAAGCCGGTACCAGCTACAACGATGTGCTGCCCAGCCTGAACCTGGTGGCTGACTTCGGCAGTGGCTGGTTCGTGCGCTTTGGCGCTGCCAAGACGCTGGCCCGTGGGCGCATCGATGATATGCGTGCCGCTGCCAGTGCCAGCGTCAGCCCCACCACTCGTCTATGGAGCGGCGGCGGCGGCAATCCCTATCTGGAACCGTGGCGGGCGAAATCCGCAGATTTGTCGATTGAGAAATACTTCGGCGACGCCAGTTATGTCGCCCTTGCCTTGTTCTACAAGAACCTGGACAACTACATCCGCACACGCACCGTGCAGTATGACTTCACCGGTTATACCAATCCGGATCCGGCCATTGTCCCCATTTCCAATATCGGCAGTTTCAGTACACCGGTCAACGACCAGGGTGGCTGGCTGCGCGGGGTGGAACTCAGCACCGCCCTGGATTTTGGCCTGCTGACACCGGTGCTGGATGGGTTTGGTGCGCAGTTCAATGCTTCCTACACGGAGAGCAACATCAATCCGGGGACGGGCGTTTCCGACACTCCGGCACTGAACAAACTGCCCGGGCTGTCGCGCGACGTGGGCAACCTGACCTTGTACTACGAAAAGCATGGTTTCTCGGCCCGTGTCAGCGAGCGCTATCGTTCCAGTTTCCGGGGAGAGGTCTACTACCTGTTCTTCTCGCGCTCCTACACCACGGTGCTGGCGGACCGGCAGACCGACCTGCAGTTGAGCTATGACTTCAGTGAAGCCAGCCGCTTCAATGGGTTGACGATCCTGTTCCAGGTCAACAACCTGACCAACTCGCCCTACCGCACGGTTCAGGACTCGGAGTTCCCCGGTGGCGCAAGTCAGCCGCTGGAATACAACGAGTACGGGCGTCAGTTCCTGCTGGGCGCCAACTACAAGTTCTGAGGTGGGTGATGCGACCATAGCCCCTCCCCCCGGAGGCTTCCACAAGAAGCTTTCCTGGGGCGGGGCTTTTCAATAGATGTGATCCTGAAATTTGACTTCGGATTCGCTGGAGGCCCGGACGTGAAGATGCGCGCTATCACATTCCTTGGCAGTGCCTGTATCGCAACCGGCCTGGCCGGCACCTTGGCATGCAATGTGGTCGGTGCTGCTGGCAAGTCCCACACGACCGCATCCAGACCGCTCACCGATTGGCCGCAGCTGCACAGCGCCATCGCCCGTGATCCCGATCTGGAGGCGCGAATCGCCAAGATCGTGGCAGCGATGACCCTTGCGCAGAAAGTCGGGCAGATGACCCAGGCCGAGATCAAGTCGATCACCCCGGAACAAGTGCGCCAGTACTACCTCGGCTCAGTGCTCAACGGCGGCGGCTCCTGGCCCGGCCAGGACAAGCACGCCCGTGTCGCCGACTGGGTCAAGCTGGCGGATGCTTACTACGACGCCTCCATGTCCACCGACATGCCGGCCCCGGTCCCAATCATCTGGGGCACGGACGCCGTCCACGGCCACGGCAATGTCTACGGGGCCACGCTCTTCCCGCACAACATCGGGCTGGGCGCGACGCGCGATCCCGATTTGGTCGCCGGGATCGGGGCCGCGACTGCACGCGCCGTGCGTGCCACGGGCATCGACTGGGTCTTCGCGCCTGCGGTCCCGGTGGTCCAGAACACCCGCTGGGGCAGGACCTATGAGAGTTTCTCGGAAGACGGTGCGCTGGTGCGCGCCTACGCCAAGGCCTACACGCACGGGCTCCAGGGACGACTGGGGGACGATGCCGGCGTGGTTGCCACCGCCAAGCACTTCATCGGCGACGGCGGCACCGAGAACGGCAAGGACCAGGGGCTCACGGTAGCGAGCCTCCCCGCCCTGATCAATCTGCATGGCCAGGGGTACTACGGCGCCATCGAGGCCGGCGTGCAGACCGTGATGGCGTCCTACAACAGCTGGAAGGACGCCGACAGCGGCGTCGATCACGGCAAGATGCACGGCAACCGGGAGCTGCTGACCGGCGCCCTGAAGGACAGGATCGGGTTCGACGGTTTCATCGTCTCGGACTGGAACGCGATCGGCCAGCTTCCGGGTTGCAGCAATGCGAGTTGTCCGCAGGCGATCAATGCCGGCATCGACATGATGATGGTGCCGGACGACTGGAAGGCATTCATCGACAACACCGTACGTCAGGTCGAGCATGGCGAGATCCCGATCTCGCGCATCGACGACGCGGTGACCCGAGTCCTGCGCGTCAAGATGCGGGCCGGGCTGTTCGACGGCCGCAAACCGTCCGCCAACCGCTACGCCGGTCGCCAGGACGCCATCCAGGATCGCGCGCTCGCACGGCGCGCAGTACGCGAGTCGTTGGTGCTCCTGAAAAACGACCGCGCCGTCCTGCCGTTGAAGCGCGGACGCAAGATCCTCGTCGTCGGCAAGAGCGCGGACAGCGTGCCGAACCAGGCCGGCGGCTGGTCGCTCACCTGGCAGGGCACCGAAAACAGCAATGCCGACTTTCCCGCCGCCGACTCCATCCTCGACGGCATCCGCGAAGCGGTGGGCGCCGGTAACGTAACCTTTCGCGAAAACGCCGACGGCGTAAACATCGCCGACTTCGACGCCGTCATTGCGGTGGTCGGCGAAACGCCGTACGCGGAAACCACGGGCGACATCGTGCCATCGAGTACGCTCAGCCACAGCGCTCGTCATCCCGAGGATCTCGCCGTTCTCCAGGCGATATCCGGCAAGGGCAAACCGGTGGCGACCGTGTTCCTGTCGGGTCGCCCGCTGTATGTCAACGATCTGCTGAACCTGTCGGACGCCTTCGTGGCCGCCTGGCTGCCCGGCAGCGAAGGCAAAGGCGTGGCCGACGTCCTGTTCGCGAACGCGGACGGCGGCGTCGACCACGACTTCCGCGGCACCCTGCCCTTCGCCTGGCCGGGCGTGGGCTGTCCGGTTCCCGCGACACGGCGCGATGCCGCGCACGCGCCTCTGTTCGAACGCGGCTACGGCCTGCGTTATGCGAACGCCCGAGACGTCGGTCCGCTGTCGGTCGCGCCGCCGACGGAAACCTGCGGACCGCCCACGACCCTGCCCGTCTTCGGTCTCACCGAGGTCGCGCCGTTCGCGCTGTACGTGTCCGCCGGCGGCGCCGAGCGGGCGGTCGGCTCCGACCCGAACGCGATGATCGACTGGCCGGCGATTCGGGTCCGGACCGAGTCCGGCGCGAAACTGGTGACGTGGCTCGGCCCGGCGCGGATCCTGGCGCGCGGTTCCGCGAACAGCAATCTGAAGCCGATGGCGATGGCCGATGGCGCGCTGCTGTTCGACATCGTGGTCTCGCAGGCGCCGAAGGGCGCGGTGACGGCGTCCATGGAATGCGGCCGCGGATGCCGCGGCACGGTCGATCTCGCCGAGACGGTCGCCGGGTACGGCGTCGGCGTCAAACGCACGGCGAAGATCCCGCTCGCCTGCTTCGCCGTACGGGGAACGGATGTCGCCAACGTGGACGTGCCCTTCAGCGTCTCCGCCTCCGTGCCCTTCGCAGCGGCGTTCTCCGAGATCAGGATCGTCGCCGGCGCCGCCAAGGACGCGGATGCGTTGAGATGCGACGGGGTCCCAGGCGGTAACCGGACGCAGGCGCCGTGAGGGTCGGACGCGACGCGCGGCCGGCATAAGCCGCGACTGCGACCAAAGTCGTAAGCCGGGCAGAGGTGGATTGCCGCATTGCGCATTGACCCGCCGTCGCGCTGGGACAAGTATTTTTGACGGACGCAAGTGAAAATTATTATGTATAGGATTTTGGTCGACTTCCGTTCACCTCGCAGAGTTCTTCCCGATATTCAGGACGGCTATAACCGTAAAGGACTAATCTCCGATAAGGGCTTGAAGAAGAAAGCATTTTTTACTTTGAAGAATTTTTATTATCGAATCGGCAAGAAACACGAACTGGTTTGATCCGATTATTTCTATGGGAAATTTTAATTCCGAGCCAACTTCTGACGTTTTGATAAATTTGAAAATGGAAGACCGTGGCATCCATGATCGTACCTTGACGCAACAGCAGGCTATGTTCGGTCAGATGCGCGTTCACCGCCGCCAGCAGCTGCGCCGCCAGCCCGTACCGCTCCAGCAAAATCAGAGGTTCCCTAGGCGATTGCGCAATTCCGCGCGATGAATTCTTCGTGAGCAGGCATCGCACCCACGCAATTCGCAATCACGCCACGCACGCTGCCCATGTACTCCGCGATCTTCTCTTCGGTGTAGAGATCCACCAACGGGTGATAACCCTCCACGTGCAAACGCTGTCCGTGCATCACCTGCAGCCAGCTCGGCTCGGCGAACATTTCGTTGCCCTCTCGGAAGATGCGGCCGTTGCTGCGGAAGAGGGCCATGCGCCGCCGCAGCGAATCCGGGATGTCCATCGTCCTGCAGTAGTCCCAGAACGGCGTATCGTCGCGTTCGGTCGCGTGGTAGTGGACGATCAGGAAGTCCCGGATGCGGTCGAACTCGAAGTTGGAATGCGCGTTGAACTCTTCGATGTCGGCCTCGTCGAAACCGGCATGCGGGAAGAACGCGGTCAAGCGCGCGATGCTCGACTGGATCAAATGGATGCTGGTGGACTCCAGCGGCTCCATGAAGCCGCTCGCCAAGCCGATGGCGATGCAGTTCTTGTTCCAGAACTTCTTGCGCTTGCCCGTGACGAACCGCAGCGTGCGCGGTTCCGCAAGTGGCTCGCCGTCGAGGTTGCCGAGCAACGTGGCCGTGGCTTCGTCCTCGCTCAGGAATTTGCTGCAGAACACGTAGCCGTTCCCGGTTCGGTGCTGCAGGGGAATACGCCATTGCCATCCGGCCGAGCGCGCGGTGGAGCGCGTGAACGGCGTCAACGGACCGGAGGACGCGCAGGGCACGGCAATGGCGCGATCGCAGGGCAACCAATGGGTCCAGTCCTCATAGCCGGTCTTCAGCGCCTGCTCGATGAGCAGGCCGCGGAAGCCGGAACAGTCGATGAAGAGCTGGCCCTGGACGCGTTCGCCGCCCTCCAGGACCACCGCGTCGATGTAGCCGTCTTCGGCGCGCAATATCGTGTCGACGATCTTGCCCTCGATGCGGATGACGCCGCGCGCTTCGCCGTACTCGCGCAGGTATCTGGCATAGAGCCCGGCATCGAAATGGTAGGCATAGGCGATGTCGGCCAACGGCGAGTTCGGACGGTCAGTAACCGCGCGCATGAACTTGTTATGGCGCGCCGCCTCGGTGTTGATCGAGTATTCCTCGAGGTCGGCTGCCTTGCCGGCCTGGTGCATCTTCAGCCAGTACTGGTAGAACGAGATCAGCCCCAGGTCCTGGCCGATCTTGCCGAACCCGTGGATATAGTTATCGCCGAGGCGTCCCCAGTCGCGAAACTCGATGCCGAGCTTGAACGATCCCTTGGTCTTGCGCACGAAGTCGTTCTCGTCGAGTTCGAGCGCCTTGTTGTACAGCTTGATCATCGGGATCGTCGCTTCGCCGACACCGACGATGCCGATCTCGTCGGACTCGATCACCCGGATCGAATAGCCGTTGGTCAGAACTTTTGACAAAGCCGCGGCGGTCATCCAGCCTGCGGTGCCGCCGCCGACAATGACGATGTCCGTGATGCGATTACCGATCATGATCGAAGCCCAGTCTGTTCCAGCGTGTCGAGCGTGCAGTATGCGGCCGTGACGGGCCACGATCATTCTGCGACGTTGCTGGCCGCGCTCTGCGGTCTCGCGGCTGCGGGCGACGCCCTCGCCGCCCCGACCGCCACGCCGGTGCCCACCGCATGCGATGTGCCGGACTTCGCGACCGTGCTCTTCCCGGCCGCACGGGCATCGTCGCAGGCCCGTGCCTACTGGCTAAACCGACGCCTGCTGCAGTGGCCCGGGGTCGTTCCGGAAGGCAGGTTCCGGCTGTACCACTCGGCCAGCGGACGCATCGTGGCGAACAAGGGCAGCCGCGTCGCCGGCGCCGACGCGGCGCTCGCGCTGGATGTCTTCGACCGCAAGACACCCGAAGCGGTGGTCAGGCGCTTCAGGTTCGTCGACGACGGCGTCGTGCTGGCGGTCAATGCCTCCGACCTGGCGAAACTTCCTGCCCTGCTCAAGCAACAACTCGTACTGGTGCATGAGGATGATGCGGGCATGGTTCTGGATGCGACGTCATTGCAGATCGCGGGCATGCTCGATAACCTGTACGCGGACGCCGAAGCCACGCCGGATCTCGGCATCAGCGTCAGCCGCGATGCCACCGGCTTCAAGCTTTGGGCGCCGACCGCGCGCGCCGTCTCGGTTTGCCTCTACGACAGCGGCCACGGCGCGGCGGTGGCGCGCGAAGCAATGCGCTGGGACGCCGTCACCGGCATCTGGTCTGCGCAAACCCCGGCTGACATGTCGGGCCGCTACTACACCTATCTCATCGACGTGTTCGTGCCGGGCACCGGCATCGTGCGCAACCGGGTCACCGATCCGTATTCGATCAGCCTGACCACTGATTCGCAGCGCAGCTACATCGCCGATCTCGCTGCCCCGGCATTGAAGCCCGAAGGCTGGGACGCCACGCCGGTACCCGACAAGGTCGTCGCCCAGACCGACATGGTCATCTACGAATTGCACGTGCGCGATTTCTCGATCGACGATGCCACGGTCAGCGCCGCCAACCGCGGCAAGTACCTGGCGTTCACCGAGCGCGATTCCAACGGCATGCGCCATCTGCGCGCGCTCGCCGATGCGGGGTTGACTGACGTGCACCTGCTGCCGGTATTCGACTTCGCGAGCGTGCCGGAGGCCGGCTGCGTGACCCCGCGGATCGCCGGGGATGCCAACGGTGACAGCCAGCAGACCGCCGTGACCGCGACCGCGAACCGCGACTGCTTCAACTGGGGCTACGACCCGTACCACTTCAACGCACCCGAAGGCAGCTACGCCAGCGACGCGGCCGATGGCGCGACGCGCGTCCGCGAATTCCGCGCGATGGTGATGGCGCTGCACAGGGCCGGCCTGCGCGTGGGCATGGACGTGGTCTACAACCACACCACGGCATCCGGACAGCGGGAACAGTCGGTGCTCGATCGCATCGTGCCCGGCTATTACCACCGGCTCGACGCCAACGGCGTGGTCGAGCGTTCCACCTGCTGCGACAACACCGCCACCGAAAACTTGATGATGGGCAAGCTCATGATCGACTCGGCGGTGTCGTGGGCGACGCAATACCGGATCGATTCGTTCCGCTTCGACCTGATGGGACACCAGCCGCGGACGGTGATGGAGCAACTCAAGCGCCGCGTCGATGCCGCCACCGGCCGTGAGATCCAGCTGATCGGCGAGGGCTGGAACTTCGGCGAGGTCGCCGACGGCGCACGCTTCGTGCAGGCCTCGCAGCGCTCGCTCAATGGTTCGGGCATCGGCACCTTCAGCGACCGCGCGCGGGATGCGATCCGGGGCGGCGGACCGGGCGATCATGGCGAGGCGCTGATTGCCGACCAGGGTTACATCAACGGACTGGTCTACGACCGCAACGCCCTCGCCGATCGCGGCCGGCCGCGATCGGAACTGCTGCATGCCGTCGACCTGGTGCGCGTCGGCCTGGCCGGCTCGCTGCGCGACTACGTAATGACTGCGCAAGACGGAACCCGAAAGACGCTCTGGCAGATCGACTACAAGGGCCAGCCCGCGGGCTACGCCAGCCAGCCTGGCGAAGTGGTGAACTACGTCGAGAACCATGACAACCAGACCCTGTTCGACATCAACGCGTTCAAGCTGCCGCGCGCTGCCAGCCGCGAAGATCGCGTGCGCGTGCAGGTGCTGGGCATGGCGTTGAACGCCTTCAGCCAAGGCGTGGCCTACTTCCACGCCGGCATCGACACGCTGCGCTCGAAGTCGCTGGACCGCAACAGCTTCGATTCCGGCGATTGGTTCAACCGGCTGGACTGGAGCTATCAGGACAACCATTTCGGCACTGGCCTGCCGCGCAAGGAAGACAACGGCGCCGACTGGGCGTTGATGCGGCCGTTGCTGGCCGACTCCGAAATCAAGCCGACACCGCGCGAGATCGCGTTCACCCGCGACGCATTCCGCGACCTGCTGCGGATCCGTGCCAGCTCCACGTTGTTCCGGCTGCGCACAGCCGAGGACGTCGCACAGCGGCTACGCTTTCTCAATACCGGACCGGACCAGAACCCGGTGCTGATTGCCGGTCATCTGGATGGCGCGGACTATCCCGGCGCGGCGTTCCGGGAAATCCTCTATCTGATCAATGTCGACAAGCATGCACAGTCGCTGTTGCTGCCTTCCGAACGTCACAAGCGTTATGTGCTGCATCCGGTGCACCGCGCCGAGGGCGCAGCTGACCTGCGACCGCGGCAGGCCGCGCGCTACAACGCCGATACCGGCCGCTTCATCGTTCCGCCGCGCACCGCGGTGGCATATGTCGTCCAGTGAATTTTGTCGTCGAGTGAAATCGATTCGTTGATGGAGGCTTCCATGCGTTCTTGCTTGCTTTTCTGGCTGTTGCTGCTGTGCAGCGTCAGCGCACGCGCGGAGACCGTTGCAATGGTGTCTTCGCCCGGCCACGTGTTGAACGTGACGCTTGAACTGCAAGAGGGTCGGCTGTCTTACCGCGTCGACCGCTTCGGCGAGCCGGTCATCGCCTCCTCCCGCCTCGGCTTCCTGCTGCGCGGCACCGAGAAGCTCGAACGCAACCTGGCGCTGGCCTCGCACGCCACCCGCAGCTTTGATGAAACCTGGGAGCAACCCTGGGGCGAGAGCCGCTTCATCCGCAACCACTACAACGAACTGCGCGCGCGCTTTACCGAGACGATCAACCTCAAACGCTCGATCGACGTGGTATTCCGCGTCTACGACGACGGCGTCGGCTTTCGCTACGAGTTTCCGGACCAGCCGCAACTCAAGGACGTCGTGATCGACGACGAGCTGACCGAATTCGACGTCGCCTCGCCCGCGACCGCGTGGTGGATCCCTGCCGGCGAGTGGAACCGCTACGAGTACCTGTACAAAAAGACCCCGCTGGCCGAGGTCGGCCAGGCGCATACGCCGATGACGGTGAAGACCGAGGACGGGCTGTACATCGCCTTCCACGAAGCGGCGCTGGTGGACTACGCCAGCATGTGGCTGCGCCGCGTCGAAGGCCAACGCTTGCGCGCGCAGCTGGCGCCTGCCTCGGAGGGCTGGAAGGTGCGGCGCACTGCGCCGTTCCACACGCCGTGGCGCACGCTGCAGATCGCCGACGCCGCCGGCGGACTTTACGAATCCAACCTGATCCTCAACCTCAACGAGCCGAACGCGCTCGGCGACGTCAGCTGGTTCCATCCGTCCAAATACATCGGCATCTGGTGGTCGCTGCACCTGGACAAGGAAACCTGGGCCACGGGCCAGCACCACGGCGCGACCACCGCGAACACGAAGCGCTATATCGACTTCGCGGCGAAGCACGGCTTCCGCGGCGTGCTGGTCGAAGGCTGGAACCCCGGTTGGGACGGTCAGTGGTTCGGCAATGGCTGGAACTTCGACTTCACCCGCGCCACGCCCGACTTTGGCATCGAGGGGTTGGCCGCCTACGCGAAGTCCAAGGGCGTGCACTTGATTGGCCACCACGAAACCGGTTGCGCGGTCAGCCATTACGAGAGCCAGCTCGGTGCGGCGCTCGACCTGGACGCACGGCTCGACATTGAGGCGATCAAGACCGGCTACGTCTGCGACGCCGGACAGATCGAGCGGCAGGATTCCGCTGGCGGGCCGGTCGTGCGCGAATGGCACGACGGCCAATGGATGTCCCGTCACCACCTGCACGTCGTCACCGAGGCGGCCAAGCGCCACATCGCCGTCAATCCGCACGAGCCGATCAAGGACACCGGCCTGCGCCGCACCTATCCCAACTGGGTCGCACGCGAAGGCGCGCGCGGGATGGAATACAACGCCTGGGGCAACCCGCCGAACCCGCCCGAGCACGAGGCCAACCTGGTGTTCACGCGCATGCTCGGTGGCCCGATGGATTTCACTCCCGGTGTACTCAGCCTCAAGGGCCGTAACGGCCAACCCATCCAGAGCACGATCGCCAAGCAACTCGCGCTGTACGTCGTGCTGTACAGCCCGATCCAGATGGCGGCCGACCTGCCGGAGAACTACGAAAAGCACATGGACGCGTTCCAGTTCATCAAGGACGTGCCGGTGGACTGGGCGCAGACACGCGTGCTCAACGGCGAGATCGGCGACTACGTGACGATCGCACGCAATGATCGCAACGGCGAGGGTTGGTACCTGGGCAGTGTTACCGACGAGCATGGCCGCGTGCTGTCAGTGCCGCTGTCTTTCCTCGATCCGGGCCGCACTTACGTCGCCCAGATCTACCGCGACGGCGACGACGCGCACTGGAAGACCGCACCGTTCGCGTTCGCGCGCGAAGTGCGCGAAGTCACCAGCGCCGACACGCTGGTCCTGCGGCTCGCCGCCGGTGGCGGACAGGCGATCCGCTTCATGCCGAAGTCCCGCTAGGCGAACGGCGCACGCAGCATGCATGAGTCACGTCCGGAGATCTTGATGCGCGCCATCGGTTGGATCGTGGCGACCCTGCTGTGCTGCGTCGTGTTGACCGGCATGGCCTACGGCGACGAGGCATCGTCCGCGCCGCAGGCGATGGATCGCGCGACGATCGCGGTCGATACCCTGCAACTTGACGCGCCGGGCGTTGGGACCACGCCACTGCGGGTCCGCGTGTTCCTGCCGCCCGACTACCGCAGCAACATTGCCGTCGGCTATCCGGTGCTGTACGTCAACGACGGCCAGGACATGGCCGCGGTCGGAATGCAGGCGACGCTCGAGCGCCTGTATGCGCAGGATGTCATCCGTCCGCTCATCGTCGTCGCGATCGACATGCCAGCGGATCGCATGGGCGCCTACGGGCTGTCCGACCGCGCGGCGCGGCACGGTCTGGTCGCGCAGACGCGCTACGGCCCGGTCGGCGCGCAGGCGCACGCGTATTCCGACTGGGTGGCCAGGACGCTGGTGCCGCTGGTCGACGCACGCTATCGCACGCGTCCGTCTGCCGATGCGCGCGCGATGCTGGGTTGGTCGCTCGGCGCGCTCAACGCATTCAACCTGGGCTGGCAGTATCCAGAACTGTTCGCCCGCGTCGGCGCGTTCTCGCCGTCGTTGTGGTTGTCGGCGGACCGCGTCGATACCGATTCGGTGCAGCGCACGCGCCTGGCACAGCGCATGGTCGACGGCAGCCAGCCGCGCCCGGGCCTGAAACTGTTCTTCGCCGTCGGCACCGTGGAGGAGACCGACGACCGCGACGGCGACGGTATCAACGACGCGCTCGACGACACCCGCGACCTGCTGGACGGCTGGCGCACGGGTGACAAAGTCATCGCCAAGGGCCTGCGCCAACTCGGCTACCCGGTGAACATGGACCACGCCGCGCGCGCGACGCGCGACGACGTCGCGCTGTACGTGCTCGACGGCGGTCAGCACAACCAGGCGAGCTGGGCGCGCATGTTGCCGGCATTCCTGCGCTGGGCATACGCACGGCGCGCGCCCGCGCTCGCGGCGACCGGGCGCGTCGACAGCTACCAGGAGGTCGCCTCCGCGCACGTGTCCGCGCGCAACGTCGATGTCTGGCTACCGCCCGGCTACGCCGAGCATCCGCAGAAGCGCTACCCGGTGCTGTACATGCACGACGGGCAGAACCTGTTCGACCCCAAACTTTCATACACCGGCGTCGACTGGGGCATCGACGAGACCATGACCCGTCTGATCGCGGAAGCAAAAGTCCGCGAGGCGATTATCGTCGGCATCTGGAACACACCGCGACGTTTCGCTGAGTACATGCCGCAGAAGGCGGTGACGACGCCATACGTGGAAACAGGCGTCGGCCTACCACCGATTCCGCGCAACACGGTGATTTCGAATGACTACCTGAAGTTCCTGGTCACCGAGTTGAAGCCCTTCATCGATGCCACGTACCGCACGCTGCCCGATCGCGATAACACCTTCGTCATGGGCTCGAGCATGGGCGGCCTGATCTCGTTGTACGCGATCGCTGAATATCCTGAGGTCTTCGGCGGCGCGGCCGGCGTCTCCACCCACTGGCCTGCCGGCGATGGCATCGTGATCGACTGGCTCGCCCACCACCTGCCGGACCGGCGCACGCACCGCATCTATTACGACCATGGCACCGCGACGCTCGACGCCGCGTATCTCCCGTTCCAGCAGCGGATGGATGCGGTGATGCGTGCGGGCGGTTATGTCGAAGGGCGCAACTGGGTCACACGCCGGTTCGAGGGTGCCGAGCACAACGAGCGCGCATGGCGCGAGCGGGTGGATGTGCCGCTGGAGTTTTTGCTGGGGCAGTGAGGTCGGGTTTGAATGACCGCTTTCGGCCAGAATGGCGGGTCAAGGCCCGCCCTACAAATTCCGGGGTTGCGTAGGGTGGTTTTAACCCGCCTTACAGGCCTTGTACCCGATGTGTGCCCGAGCATTGGTTGTAGGCAACATCTCATACAACAGCGTGATTTGACGCGGGACTTGTCGACGCCTGTGGTGCGACGAGGTCGATCCAGTTCGCAAATGAATCCAGCACGGCCTGAAGCGACTTGAGCGTTGGAATATCGCTCAGCCGGCCGGCGTCGTCAAACAGTTTCGCCGCATCCATGATGAACAACGCCGGTGCAGGCATCACCAGCGACTCGGTTGCACAGAGCGTCTGGCGCAGGGCGTGCTGCGCGAGACGCGTGCCCCAGCGGCCCATGGTTGCGCCAATGATAGCGATCGGCTTGCCGGCCAACACCTCGTCAGGCGTCGCTCGGGACAGCCAGTCGATCGTGTTCTTCAGCACCCCTGGAATCGACTGGTTGTACTCGGGCGTCGCGATCAACAAGCCGTCCGCGGAGGCGACGGCATGGCGAAGACGTCGGACTGGGTCAGGCCCACCGTCGGTCGCATGCTCGAGGTCTTCGTCGAAAAGTGGAATCGACGCCAGGTTGTGGTGAACGCTGATGGTCATTCCGGCGGGGGCCAATTCGACGGCTGCTTCGAGCAAGCGCAGGTTCCATGAGCCGGTACGGAGGCTGCCCGCGATTGCCAGTACGCGCTTGCCGGGTTGCGTGGCGTTGGAGGAGTTTTGTGGGACGGAAACGGTCGTCATTGTGGGGAGCTCGTGTGGTGGTTGAGGTTGTAAGCGATCGCGGCTGATACCTCTGCTACGAGAGCGGCGCGTCGGCAGGGGCGAGAACGAGCAGGAGTGCCGACACGACCAGGAGCACGCCCATCACTCTGTCCAGCCAGCTGCGGACACGCGGTCGAGTCGTCATCAGGACGCCGAGGGAGCACCAGAGGGCCAGGCAAAGCGCGGGGATGACCGTGAACAATGCTGCCAACGGCAAGAAGACCTGCGATGCCTCTGCGCCGCCGCGAACTCCAGCGGTCACCGTCAGCACCATGACCCAGCTCTTCGGATTGAGGAATTGGAAGCCGAACAGCGCCGCGGCGCCGGCGGGCAGCGTGCGAGCGGGGGTCACGCCGTGCGCGCCGGGCTTGGCGAAGCCGCCCATGACAAGGCTGACCCCCAGCCAGCACAGGTACACCCCGCCGCCGACGGTGATCACGCGGTGCAGGCGCGGTTCGGCCGCGAACACCACGTCGGCGCCGGCCATCACCAGCAGCAGCATGGCCAGTCCGCCGGCCACGATGCCGGCGATCGCCGGGAGCGCCCCCATGAATCCGGAATGGGCGGCGGCACGCATGACAATGAGATTGTTCGGCCCGGGTGTGATGGCCGCCACGGCGATGAGGCCGGCGGCGCCGATCATCAGTGCGTCCATCGGCTCAGCCCCGCAGGCATGGTTGCAGCGTGGTGGGTTCGACCTCGACCTCGCGCCCCGAAACCAGCGCTACGCGGGCCGGGCCGAACCGTTCGCGGCCATGCGCTGCAGACCAGTCGGCATCGGGTGCCGCCGCGACGATGCCGAACGGGTTGATGCTGCGATCGTGGAGGTAGTAGCCCTCGCGGATCGCGGCCAGGTCGACCGTCGCGGCCACGCCACGCCACGCGTGCAGGTCGCGTGCGTAGGCCCAGAGATGAGGCAGGTCGACCAGACGTCGGCGCGCGCACTTGAAGTGGCCGTGATAGACGGCGTCGAACCGCACCAGCGTCGGGAACAGCCGCCAGTCGGTCTCGGTGATCGTCTGGCCAAACAGGTAGCGACCATTCCCGAGGCGTTGCTCAAGCCTGTCGAGCGTGGCGAACACGCTCTCCACAGCTTCGTCGTAAGCTTCCTGCCGCTGCGCGAAGCCGGCCCGGTAGACGGCGTTGGAGAGCTCGGCCTGCACGTCGGCGTTGAGCGTGTCGATCCGGTCGCGCAGCGTCGACGGGGTGAGCGTGAACGCACCCTCCATGTCCATGTCCGCCGCGTCGAACGCACGGATGATCTGCGCCGATTCGTTGCTGACGATCCGGCCGGCATGGCTGTCCCAAAGCACGGGAACCGTCGCCCGGCCGGAATAGCCAGGGTCCGACAAGGTGTAGAGCTCATGCACGTGTCGGATTCGTAGATCGGATCCCGGGACCGTCCAGGGCGCGCCGCCATCGATCGCGTAGCCCTCGGCCCGGGCCCCGCCCGCGATCTGCATCGGCACACAGCTCTCCAGTCCCTTGAGCGCGCGCACGGTCAAGGTGCGGTGGGACCAAGGGCAACTCAATGAGGCGATCAGGTGGTAGCGGCCGGGCTGTGCACGCAGCCGCCCGGCGACGTCATCAAGCGTCGTGGAGTGCACGCTATCTGGCCTTAAAAAGCGACCTTCGACAATGGTTGAATCGGCGTTCGTCCAGCGCCCGTCAATAAGCATTCCCATGACGCCTCCCTTTTTCGTGAAGTCGATGGGGACATGTTGCAAGTGAAATGTGGTCTCAAGAACGCAATTTATGGTCTATTATTTAGTCCATTATGAAACTACCTCTCAACGCCTTGCGCGCCTTCGCTACGGTCTACGCCGAAGGCGGGGTGCGCGCGGCCGCGCGCGAGCTCGGCATCGCGCATTCGTCGGTCAGCCGGCACTTGGCGGAGTTGGATGCCTGGCTCGGCGTGGCCTTGCTCAGCGAAGCCGCCGGGCGACGCGGCATCTCCTTCACGCCGCAGGGCGAGGCGCTGGGCAAGGCAACGCTGGCCGGTTTTCGCGACATCGAGCGCGCAGTGGCGTCGCTGCGCGAATCAAGGTCGGCCCGTTCGGTGACGATATCGGCCGCGCCTTCCTTCGCGGCGCGCTGGCTGCTGCCACGCCTGCCGCAGCTGGAGCAATCGCATCCGCACATTGAGGTGTCGGTGGTCGTGGATCAAAAAATCGACAATCTGGAGGCCGGTGACATCGACCTGGCGATCCGCATGGGACGCGGCCCTTGGCCCGACGTGCGTTGCGAGGCGCTGATGGACGACACGCTGTATCCGGTCATGAGTCCTGCGTTGTTCGAGACTTCCGGCCGACCTGGCCAACCAGCGGATCTGCTTGGAATGCGGTTGCTGCACGACCGCGATCCGCACGCGTCGTGGGAAGCGTGGCGGCAGGTGTATGGCCCCGAATCACTGGATGTGTTGGCCGGCCCCCGCTTCGCGTCGTCAGACCTTGTGTTGCGGGCGGCGATGCAAGGCCAGGGCGTCGCCCTCGCCCGTCATCGGCTTGCGTTCGACGACGTGGCGTCCGGTGCGCTCGTCAGGCCAATTGAAGGTGTCGGCGTGGCGCTTGGGCCCGCCTACTGGATCGTGCTTCCCCAGCATGGACGCGTTCGGGCCGGAGCGCTGGCCGTCATTGATTGGCTCAAACAACAGGCAGAGCGAAACGACGGCTTGTTTTGAGGGCCAGCGAAGCTTTTGGTCGATGTCCGCTTCGGGTCGAAAGCAGAACGGGAATAAATCCCCTATGGCAGCTTGACCACCCGACTGTTCCATGGCCAACGCCGTACGTGCCCCATCATCGCCGCCGAAGGCGGCCGAGCGCGGCTGCGGGATCAGCGGGCGATAGCCGCGTCGTAATCTCGGGTGGTGATGTAGAGCCTCGCGCCTGACGCGAATCGTGGTGGCGGGGATGGCGATGGTGATGGTGTCGCAGGCCGCATCGACGGCGATGTCGGCCGAGGGCGTGACCGGAGCGCCCTCGTTGGTGTCGGCCGATGACCGAGTTAATCCCCACCGCGGCGCGGCGTCACTCGCGCATGTCCTCCAGCTCCATGCCCTTGGT
>DASZZT010000059.1:0-12206 GCA_035543275.1 Luteimonas sp.
GAAATGCGAAGGTTCCCCGGGGCTTCCGCCAATGCCAGGTTGGACGTAATGACGGCCACAATGACCGTAGCGATCTTGCTGTTGTTGAAAGCGTTGGCCTGTATCACCAATACGGGGCGCTTGAAGCCAGGGCCTGAGCCAACAGGGCCAGGTAGTGAGGCCCACCAGATCTCACCACGCTTCACGCGCCAGCACCTTGACTTGGGCGGTTACGAACGCGGGGTCGATCGCACTGGCAGCAGCGCCGTATACGGCATTGAGTTGCTCGGTGACGGCCGGGTCATGCCGCTCTTTCAGGTACTTGGACAGGGCGTTTGCATACAACTGGCTGCGTGAGACATGGAGCCGCTCAGCGAGCTGCTCTGCGGCGTTGAACAGTGGATCAGGGAGAGAGATGGCTACTTTCATGAAAATCAGGGTATCACCACGGTAATACCACCGCAAGTGCAACACCTAACGTGCCGATGTTGCCATCGCTGCACGACATGTGCGGAACACCAGCGAGATCGATTCTCGGCATACGGGCATCACGGACTCGAAAATCGGTGTCAGAGTCACTTTGGGCCATAATCTGAAAAGTGTCTCTGACACCGTTTCTGGGTATATGGGTATACAGGAGAATTGGAATGAACCAGAGTACGCGAATGACGACCGGGTTGATGCTGACCGCAATGATGGCAGCTTGTAGTCCGTCCCAGCCTCCGGGCGAGCCCGAGGTCGTGCAACAACCTGCTGAAAACATGTCCTCACCGCCACCACCTGCTGTTGAGCCGTCAGAGCCCATGCCGGAGGCTGTCTCCACTCCGGCTGTCCCCGCGGCTAGCACTACTCCATCGGGGAGCATGGTCGTGTATGTCTGCGACGACAGAAGCGGCCTGACCGTAACCTACGACGAATACACCGCCCTGGTGAAGTTGCCTACAGGCTCGACGACGTTGTCGCGCGCCGAGTCCAGCGGCGGCGATGAAGCCTACCTCGGCGAGGAGTTATCTTTGTACCGCAATGGCAATACTGTCCAATTACAGGTCGCCGGCAAATCTCGCATTTGCACCCGATCCTCCGGCGGCTAAAGGACGGTTCCATCCATGCCGGGGATTCTAAGGCGATGGCAGACCCTGTTTTATTACATGCGCGACGTCCGCGACTTTATCCGCCCTCGAAATTGTCCTGCATCAGTTTACGTGTCGCGTGGACTGCACGAAGCGCCCGTCGCCGTACAGGCGACGGGCAATGCGAAGAAGAAAGATACGGTCATCAATATCAGCTATTTCAGCGCAACCGCGGTCGCTGTGCCGTCCACTGTGTTGCCGTTGATCTGATTGTTTCCATAGGATTGAATTTGACCGCTGCTGGAAACGACAAGACCGGTTCCATTGCCCGTCACGACCGAACTGCCAATCCTGACAACGGCATTGGCGCCCACCGACCGTACTCCTTCGCCGAGATTGTTGGTCGAGACTACCTGATTCAACATCATACGAACGGGGCCGGCGCCACCCAACGCGACAAAGCCATGATAAGGCGCACCGGCCGCCGTCGTATCCGTAACGGTCACATCAATCGCTCCGGTCGTCGCGGCTGAGTCGGCGCGGACACCAACGGTGTTGTTCGAGAAGACAGAGTCCTTGATAGTGACCTTGGCGCCGCCTGTCCCAGTAGGAGCGACCTGGATCCCGGCTCCGCCTGTTCCGTTGCCATTGCCGGTGATATTTGAATTGCTGATATGAATTTCTGCGACTAGCGCTGAGTTGTTGACGATGATGCCGTTGCCATTCGGCGTTACCGCGTTGAAATCACGGATGACGCAATCCTCGACGATCAGCGATGCACCTTGAAGAAAGCGGATGCCGTTGAGACCAGGCGAGATTGGCGCGCCGCCGTCGATATCGAGGCCGCGAAGCACGACATCTATACCGGCTCCGTTAATGATGATGCCGTTGGTGCTGGATGCCAGGGCCGAACCTTCGACATGCTTGCATGAAATCGTCATCGATTTCGTGATCGTTACGGTGCCGAATCCACCGGGGTCGATGCAGTTTATGATGCCGCCTGCAATTGTCTTAGAAATCGCACCGGCCCATGTTTTGCAGGGTGCGGTACGGCTGCAGGGATTGACGTCATCGCCTACCCCCGACACCCAGGTCCGTGTTGCCTGCGCAAAAGCGCTCCCGCTCGCAAGCAGGAGTAGTAGCGACACGATCAACGAATTGCGAAATGCAGATTTCTTATGGCTCATGACATTTCCCCTGAAAGACTTTGATGAGTGATTGGATTTGCTTCCGTGCAGATATGCCGATCCGTCGGGTAGCAAAAGGCCCTTGATCAGAAGCTATCCAAGCTTCTTCAGCTACATCACGTGTATTCCCCCCGGAACCGGCCAGCTAGCTAGCTAGCTAGCTAGCAGAGCATCGATATCGCTTTTATCATAATTCTGCCACGCTTATTGCCATTGCGCCTAACGCCTGAATTAAGCCGGGCTCGGCTTGAATGAATTGTTAAACATCATCCCGCGGTCTTTGCACAAAATCGGTTCCACGATATTGGGCCGCCATCAATCAGTGATTTGTCATAGTTCTTCTTTGAAAATAGAGCCCAAGTCTGGCGGGGATGAGTCCAATCGAGTACGCGAAAGTCAAGGTCAAACTCAGCAGCCAATCTAGTTAGCGTTTCGGGTTTGTACCTTACACACCCAGGATATACCCAACCGTGTCCACCATAGTCTTCAGTGCCAATCAAAAATGTGGCGACGATCGCTGCGTTGTCTTTCAAATGAAAAGACACCTGCGACAGCCATCGTCTGATCAGATCTTCGCCACAATGACTGAAAATTGATTGTGCTATCGCGTAATCAAGATTCAAGGAATCTTTGAAGTCATCCATTGACGCTCGAAACGAAAAAGTAGGCTTCTTTATTCTTACGAGATCCTTGCCTAGTTCATTTGCAATTCCATCCTCTACCAACCACTTATTTGGCTCAACTCCAATATATTGGCCCTCATTCAAATATGGTATTAGCAGTCTTCCCACGCGGAGCGAACCACAGCCGACA
Organism: Luteimonas sp.; assembly: GCA_035543275.1. Taxonomy (GTDB): domain Bacteria; phylum Pseudomonadota; class Gammaproteobacteria; order Xanthomonadales; family Xanthomonadaceae; genus Cognatiluteimonas. The sequence goes on from DASZZT010000059.1 coordinate 3,050, forward strand.
TCTAATACGCGATGGTGTTGGCGAAGGCCAATACTTGTAAGGAGGTTGAACACCATGGCAGAAACAAGATCGTACTCTTTCGGAGGGCCGACATAGGCGCGGTAGTGTTCATCACCAGGCTTCAAGTTCAGTGCCAATCCACTGGTCTCTGGCTCAACCTTCGAGAAATCTTGCGTCATTGACTTTTCCTCAGAACGCCCAACGCCTGGGATAACGGTGTCAGAAACACTTTCCGACGCCGGCTTGGAAGGTAATCCCCCTTTTTTTCCTTTCATCGCGAACTCATGCTCGCCTGCAACAGCGCCCTCGCCCGCACACAAACATTCTCGACGCTGAAGCCGTAATGCGCGAGCACTTCATCGCCGGGTGCGGAAGCGCCGAAACGATCCACGCCGAGCACGTCGCCTTGATCGCCAACGTAGCGATGCCAGCCCTGCGGCGAGCCCGCTTCGACGGCCAGCCGCGCAGGCACGCCGGGTGGCAGGACGGCGTCGCGATACGCCTGGGGCTGCGCGTCGAACAGGCTCCAGCTCGGCATCGACACCACGCGCACGGCGATGCCCTCACCTTGCAGTTTCTGCGCGGCTTGTACGACCAGACCGGTTTCCGCACCGCTGCCGATGAGGATCAGCTCGGGCTTTGCGTCCTGCGCGTCGTGCAATACGTACGCGCCCTGGCGCAGGCCGTCGGCGGCGGCGTATTGCTTGCGGTCGAGGGTCGGCACTTTCTGCCGCGAGAACACCAGCGCCACCGGATGGTCAGTCGCCTCCAGCGCGACCCGCCAGGCGACCGCGGTTTCGTTGGCATCGGCCGGGCGGATCACCAGCAGGTTCGGGACCGCGCGCAAACCGGCGAGTTGCTCGACCGGTTGATGGGTCGGGCCGTCCTCACCCAGCGCGATGCTGTCGTGGGTGAAGACATGGATCACGTGCAGACCCATGAGCGCGGCCAGCCGGATCGGCGGGCGCATGTAGTCGGAGAAAATCAGGAAGGTCGCGCCGTACGGAATCGTGCCGCCGTGCGCGGCCATGCCGTTGGCGATCGCGCCCATCGCGTGCTCGCGCACACCGAAATGCAGGTTGCGCCCGGCGTAGCTCCAGCCACCACCGGTGGAGCCCTGCTCGTCCTCGCCCGGGATGGGGCGCGGGTCGAAATCGCCCAGGCCTTTCACTGCCGTGTAGGTCGACGGATCCAGATCCGCCGAACCGCCAGTCAATGCGGGCAATTTCGGTGCGATCGCACTCAAGACCTTGCCACCGGCTTCGCGAGTGGCCAGGCCCTTGGCGTCGGCAGCGAACACCGGAATATCCGCGTCCCAACCGTCGGGCAATTGCCCGTCCAAGCTGCACTGCAGTTCTGCCGCGAGTTCGGGGAAAGCCTGCGCGTACGCGGCGAAGGTCGCCTGCCATTGCGTTTCCGCGCGCTTGCCCTGCTCCAGCGCAACGCGGAAATGCGCCAGCGCGTCGTCCGGCACCAGGAACGGCGGTTGTTCCGGCCAGCCCAGGTTGCGTTTGGTTGCGGCCACGTCCTGCTCGCCGAGCGGCGAACCGTGGGCCTTGTAGCTATCCTGCTCGGGCGAGCCGAAGCCGATATGGGTGCGCACCAGGATCAGCGAAGGCTTGTCGGCTTGCTGGCGAGCGCGTTGCAGCGCCTGTTCGATCGCGGCCAGATCGTTGCCGTCGGCGATCGTGTCCGTATGCCAGCCGTAGGCCTGGAAACGCGCCGCGCGATCCTCGGTAAAGCTGATATCGGTGCCGGCCGACAGGGTCACCGAGTTGTCGTCGTACAGGCAGATCAGCTTGCCCAATTGCAGGTGGCCGGCCAGCGATGCGGCTTCGGCCGCCACGCCTTCCATCAGGTCACCGTCACTGGCGAGCACCCAGGTGTGGTGGTCGATCACCGTGTGGCCGGGCCGGTTGTAGCGCGCGGCCAGTTGCACTTCGGCCATCGCCATGCCGACCGCGTTGGCGAAGCCCTGCCCCAGCGGCCCGGTGGTGACTTCCACGCCCGGCGTGTGTCCGCGCTCCGGATGGCCCGGCGTCTTGCTGCCCCATTGGCGGAACTGCTTGATGTCGTCGAGCGACAGCGCGTAGCCGGTGGCGTACAGCAGGCTGTAGAGCAGCGCCGAGCCGTGACCGGCCGACAGCACGAAACGATCGCGATCAGCCCATCCGGGGTTTTTCGGGTTGAACTTCAGCAGGCGCGTCCACAGCACGTACGCCATCGGCGCTGCGCCGAGCGGCAGCCCGGGATGTCCGCTGTCGGCTTTCTGCACCATGTCCACCGACAAGAAACGCAGGGTGTCGATGCATTGCTGGTCGAGTTGGTCGGCCATATCCGTGTCCTTTTCTGTGCGCAATGTATTTCCGTCCGCTACGCCGGTTCGCTGCCAAGCGCTGCATCGACCACTTGCTGCGCCTGTACGAGGATTTGTTTCAGATGCGCTTCATCGCGGAAGCTCTCGGCATAGATCTTGTAGATGTCCTCGGTGCCCGAGGGGCGCGCCGCGAACCAGCCGCCTTGCGAAATCACCTTGATGCCGCCGATCGGCGCGTCGTTGCCCGGCGCGCGATCGAGCACCTGTTCGACTTTGTCGCCGGCCAGTTCGCTGAGCGCGAGCATCGAAGGCGCGAGCTTGGACAGTGCCTGCTTCTGCTGCGCATTCGCCGGCGCCTCGACCCGGTCCGCGAACATGGCACCGAGCTCGTCGGCAAGCTTGCGGTAGGCCTCGCCCGGATCGTGCCCGTAACGCGCGGTGATTTCTGCCGAGAGCAACGCAGGCACGATGCCGTCCTTGTCGGTGGTCCAGACCGTGCCGTCGCGGCGCAGGAAGCTCGCGCCGGCGCTCTCTTCGCCACCGAATCCGAGCGAACCGTCGAACAGGCCGTCGGCGAACCACTTGAACCCGACCGGCACCTCGAACAATCCGCGGCCCAGCTTTGCTGCGACCCGGTCGATCATGCTGCTGCTGACCACGGTCTTGCCGACTGCTGCGTGCTTGTTCCAGTGCGGCCGATGCTGGAACAGGTGATCGATCATGACCGCCAGATAGTGGTTCGGCGGCAGCAGGCCCGCGCTGCGGGTGACGATGCCGTGGCGATCGTGGTCGGTATCGCAGGCGAAGGCAATGTCGTAGCGGTCCTTCAAGCCGATCAGCCGCTGCATGGCATACGACGACGACGGATCCATGCGGATCTGGCCATCCCAATCCAGGCTCATGAAGCCGAAGGTCGGATCGACCTGTTCGCCGACCACGTCCAGATCGATGCGATAGCGTTCGGCGATGCGCGCCCAGTAATGTACGCCGGCGCCGCCGAGCGGGTCCACGCCCATGCGGATGCCGGCTGCCCGGATGAGATCGAAGTCGAGCACGTTGCTCAGGTCGGCGACGTAGGCATCGAGATAGTCGTGCTCACGCGTCGTCGCGGCGCTGCGCGCCTGTTGCAAGGCGATGCGCTTGACGGCTTTCAACCCGCCTTCGAGCAGCGCGTTGGCGTGGTCCTGGATCCAGCCGGTGATCGTGGTGTCGGCCGGTCCGCCGTTGGGCGGGTTGTACTTGAAGCCACCGTTGTCGGGCGGATTGTGCGATGGCGTGATCACGATGCCGTCGGCCAATCCGGAGGTGCGGCCGCGGTTGTAGGTCAGGATCGCGTGTGATACCGCCGGTGTCGGCGTGAATTCGCCGCCGGCTGAGATCATCGTCGTCACGCTGTTGGCAGCCAGTACTTCCAGCGCGCTGTCGAACGCTGGCTGCGACAGCGCATGGGTATCGATGCCGAGAAATAGCGGACCGTCGATGCCCTGCTGGCGCCGGTGCAGGCAAATCGCCTGGGTGATGGCGAGCACGTGCGCCTCGTTGAAGCTGCCGTCGAACGAACAGCCGCGATGCCCCGAGGTGCCGAACGACACCCGTTGCGAGGCAACGGAGGGATCCGGATGCACGCTGAAATACGCGTCGACCAGTTTTCCGACATCGACCAGCTGCGCGGCTTGCGCCGGCTGGCCGGCCAACGGGCTGATATGGGTGGCCATCAACGCGATCCGCGTTGCGCCAGGTAACGCCGGATCAAGGCATTGGTGGAACTGTCGTGGCGAAGTTCTGGTGGCTTCGGGCTGGCGAGTTCTTCGGCAGTGCGCTTGGCCAGGACCTTGCCCAACTCCACCCCCCACTGGTCGAACGAGTCGATGTCCCAGATCACGCCCTGCACGAACACGCTGTGCTCGTACAGCGCGACCAGTGCGCCCAGGCTGTGCGGGGTCAGGCGTTCGGCGAGGATCGTGTTGCTCGGCCGGTTGCCTTCGAACGTGCGGTGCGGCACCAGGTCGGCGGTCGTGCCCTCGGCCTTCACTTCATCAGCCGACTTTCCGAACGCCAGTGCCTCGCTTTGCGCGAACAGGTTGGCCATCAGCAAATCGTGCTGGTCACCAAGCGGATTCAGCGGCTGGTAGAAGCCGATGAAGTCGCACGGCACCAGCCGCGTGCCCTGGTGGATCAGCTGGTAGAACGAATGCTGGCCGTTGCTGCCCGGCTCGCCCCAGTAGATCGGCCCGGTCTGGTAGTCGACCTGGCGTCCGTCGAGCGTGACGTGCTTGCCGTTGCTCTCCATCGTCAGCTGCTGCAGGTAGGCCGGGAAACGCTTGAGGTATTGCGCGTAGGGCAACACCACGACCGTGGCCGCGCCGAGGAAATTGTTGTTCCACAGCGCCAGCAATCCCATCAGCACCGGCAGGTTGCGCGCGAACGGCGTGTCACGGAAATGCACGTCGACGGCATGGAAGCCGGCCAGCATGTCGCGGAAATGCTCCGGGCCGATTGCGATCATGGTCGGCAGGCCGATCGCGGAATCCATCGAATAGCGGCCGCCAACCCAGTCCCAGAACCCGAACATGTTGTCGGTATCGATGCCAAACTTGCGCACGCCTTCTTCGTTGGTGGAGACGGCGACGAAGTGTTTCGCGACCGCCGTGTCGTCTTTCAGCGTCTGCAGGCACCAATCGCGTGCTGCGTGCGCGTTAGTCAGCGTCTCAAGCGTGGTGAAGGTCTTGGAGCAGACGATGAACAGCGTTTCGGACGGGTCGAGATCGCGCGTGGCCTCGACGAAATCGGTGCCGTCGACATTGGAGACGAAGCGGAACAACAGGTCGCGCTGGCTGTAATGACGCAGCGCTTCGTAGGCCATGACCGGACCCAGGTCCGAGCCGCCGATCCCGATGTTGACCACGTTGCGAATGCGCTTGCCGGTGGCGCCGGTCCATTCGCCATTGCGCACGCGATCGGCAAACGAAGCCATTCGCGCCAGCACCGCCTGCACTTCCGCCACCACATCGACGCCGTCGACCTCGATGCGTTCGCCTGCCGGCGCGCGCAAGGCCACATGCAGCGCCGGCCGGTGTTCGGTGGTGTTGATGCAGTCGCCGCGGAACATCGCCGCGATGCGCGCCTGCAGCCCGCAGGCATCGGCGAGATCGAACAGCAACACCAGGGTCTCGTCGGTGATCCTTTGCTTGGAGTAATCCAGGTACAGGCCGGCAGCCTCCGCCGCCAGCCTCTCGCCACGTGCGGGATCGGCGGCGAACAGTTCGCGGAGATGGCGTGGCGTGGTCTGCTGTGCGTGCCGCTGCAGCGCCCGCCATTGCGGACGTTGCGTCAGGTCGGCAGGCGCGCCGCTGCGCGAAGGGATGTCGTTGTTCAACGCGTTTTCCTAGTGTCCGGTCGCCACCAGCGCACCGGCCTTGTCGGCGATGCGCTGCAGCAGCTGCTGCCATGACTTGACGAACGCCTGGGCGCCGTCGCGTTGCAGTTGCGCCGCCACCGCGTCGATGTCGATCCCGGCAGCGGCGATGCGCTGCAACGTCGCCTCGGCATCGCCACCATCGGTGGCCATGACATGTTCGATCTGGCCGTGGTCGGCGAACGCGTGCAAGGTTTTCTCCGGGATGGTGTCGATGGTGTCCGGCGCCGCCAGCGCCTTCACGTAAAGGATATCCGAGGCATCGGGATCCTTGGTGCCGGTGCTGGCCCACAGCAAACGCTGCGGCTGCGCGCCGGCGGCGGCGAGGCGACGCCAGCGTGGAGAGCCGAGGATCTCCCGGTAAATGCGATAGGTACGCTGGCCGACGGCGATGCCGAGTTGGTTGCGCAGGTCGGCCGGCAGTTTGTCCACGGTGGCCTTGTCCCAGCGGCTGACGAACAGCGATGCGACCGAAGCAACCACCGGATCCAGCCCGGCATCGAGCCGGCGCTCGATGCCGCGCAGGTAGGCTTCGGCGGCGGCGCGGTATTGCTCGGCCGAGAACAGCAAGGTCACATTGATCGGAACACCGTTGAAGATTGATTCCTCGATCGCGGGAACACCTTCCGGCGTGCCCGGTATCTTGACGAACAGGTTCGCCCGATCCGCCTGCTTGTGGAAGCGCGCGGCGGCCTCGATGCTGCCGGCGGTATCACCAGCCAGCAGTGGCGAAAGTTCCATCGACACCCAGCCATCGACGCCGACGGTCGCGTCGAATACCGGGCGGAACAGATCGGCCGCGCGGCGCAGGTCTTCCAGCGCAAGTTCCACAAACAAGGCTTCGCCCGACAGTCCGGCCTGCGTCTTGTCGCGAATGTCGGCGTCGTAGGCGCTGCTGTTGCCGATGGCCTCGTCGAAGAGCGTCGGGTTCGAGGTCAGTCCGGTGATCGCGTAATCGTCGATGTAGCGCTGCAGGGTGCCGTTGTCGAGGATCTCGCGGGTGATGTTGTCCAGCCACAGGCTTTGGCCGAGCGCATGCAGCTTGCGGAGGTTTTCGTTCATGGCAGCTCCTGTTCGGTCTGGCGTGCACTGGCCACGCGCCATTGTCCTGGTTCGAGGTGAAGCAGTTCGCCGATTCGCGCAATCGTCATGTCGGGTACCGGCTCGATGCGTTCGCCGATCGCTTCGCGCGCGTAATGTCCCTGCTGCACGAACACCGTGGTCAGGCGCTCGCCCAGCGCGATCTTCATCGCGGCCAGCAGCTGGGGCTTGTCGTCCACCATCACGTAATGCCGTGCCGGGAAACGTCGCTGCACCGCGTCGAGCATGCGCTGCTTGTGCAGGTAGATCAGCACCCTGCCCTGCACTGCATCCCAGAGTCCGGAGCGCTGGACCTTGCGCGGCTGGAACACCACATCGCCGTCCGACAACACCACCGGCGTGCCGAGCGTGCGCAAATGTTCGACCGCCTCCAGCGCGCCTGGATAGACGCGGTCGGCGAACGGATATTCCAGCATGAACCTGGACATCTGCAGCAGGTCCGGATCATCGTCCAGCCCGGCGCGGAATTCCTGCAGCGTGGCGAGGTAATCGGCGTAACCGAGCTTCTCGCGCACGGCCGCGTAGAGCGCCCAGTAACGATCGCGACCGTCCGCGCCGAAATCCCGTTGCAGGCGTTCGCCCAGGTCGGCGCTGAAACGGTCGTTGTCGAGCAGGGTGTTGTCGACATCCAGCAGGAACACCACGTCGCCTGCGGTAGTCGGCGTCAGCATGGCGTGCTCGCTTCGGGTTTCGGGTCGTGCCAGCTGTCATCGCCGGTTACCACGGCTGCGGCTGACGCCGGCCCCCAGGTGCCGGGGTCGTAAAGTTCGACCGACTCGGGGTTGCCCAGGACTGGATCGATTACGCGCCACGCCGCCTCAACCGCCGCATCGGCGGTGAACAAGCCGGTCTCGCCACGGATCGCATCGCCCAGCAATCTTTCATAGGGCGCTTTCTGGCGCGGCGGACGATGCCGGGCAACCAGCTCGACATCGTCACCGCGCATTGCGTCGCCTGGCCGCTTGACCCGCGTGCCCGCAGAGATCACGACTTCCGGGCTGAGCCGGAAACGGAAGTAGTTCGAGTGCGACGGCTCGATCTCGTCGAAGATCGCCATCGGCGGGCGTTTCAGGTGGACCATCACCTGCGTGGTGGTGACCGGCAGGCATTTGCCGGCACGGATGTAAAACGGCACGCCGGCCCAGCGCCAGGTGTCGATCTGAAGACGCAGCGCGGCGAAGGTTTCCACTTGCGAATCCTTGGCCACGCCGGGCTCGTCGCGATAGCCGCGAAATTGCCCGCGCACCACGTGTCCGGGTTGCAACGGTTGCATGGCGCGGAACAGCCGCAGCTTTTCCGCCCGGATCGATTGGGGGTCATCGCCGATCGGCGCGTCCATCGCCAGCAGCGCGACCACCTGCAGCAGGTGGTTCTGCACCACGTCGCGGATCGCACCGACATTGTCATAGAAACCGCCACGGCCCTGCACGCCGAAACTCTCGGCCATGGTGATCTGTACGTTGTCGACGTAGTTGCGGTTCCACACCGGTTCGAGGAAGGCATTGGCGAAGCGGAAATAGATCAGGTTCTGCACCGCTTCCTTGCCCAGGTAGTGGTCGATGCGGAAGATCGCGGATTCGGGGAACACCTCGTGCAAGGTGCGGTTCAAGGCCTGCGCCGAAGCCAGGTCACGGCCGAACGGTTTTTCGACCACCACGCGTGCGTCCCTGGCACAGCCGCTGCTGGCCAGTCCCTGCACCACCGTCGCGAACGCGTCTGGCGGTATCGCCAGGTAATGCAGTGGCCGCGCCGCATCCCCCAGCATCTTGCGCAGGCGCTGGAAGGTCTGGGCGTCGTTGTAGTCGCCATCGATGTAGCGCAGTTGTGCCGACAGTCTGGCGAAGGCTGTCGCATCCACGCCGCCATTGTTTTCCAGACTGTCGCGGGCGCGCTCGCGCAGTTGCTCCACCGTCCAGCTGGAGCGCCCCACGCCGATGATCGGCATGTCGAGCTCTCCGCGCTTGATCATCGCCTGCAACGCGGGAAATATTTTCTTGTAGGCAAGATCGCCGGTGGCGCCGAAAAACACGAATGCGTCGGAAGCGGGAATCAACGTGCTCTGGATCAAACGTGCTCTCCTGCCAGGGCCACCGGGATCGGCATCGGCAAGGATTGCGATGCCATGTGTCTGGAAATGTTAGGCGCGGTCTGGTTAACACCGGGTCATCGCCCTGGACTCGGGTAAGCTGCCAACCAACTCGCTTGCCAGTGTTTTCCTGCCAGTACCATCGTTACAGAGCCGGACCCGCGATGCATCCACACCCCAAGGTGCTGATCGTAGAAGATCAGCACGACATCGCCGCCAACATCTGGGATTTCCTCGA
>DASZZT010000060.1:0-7810 GCA_035543275.1 Luteimonas sp.
TGACTTGCGGCGCCGCCTTCTGCGCACTAGCCTGCCGTTTCCGCCATTCATCCCCACGCCCCTGCGGCGCCCGCCAAGGATTCCCTGATGAACGACTGGCTTATGACGCATCGCCACGCCCTGCTTGCACTCGCCATTGCCGCCAGCGTGCTGCCGTTCACAGGCTGCAAGCGCACGCCATCACCTTCGGATATTGCACCATCGGCTGCGGTGAAGCCGACGTCGGCCAACGAGACCGCCGACCAGTTCATCGCCCGCGTCAACGAGGAATTCCGCAACACCTACGCCGAGCTCAGCGCGGCGCAGTGGTTGTCGTCGACCTATATCAACGACGACAGCGAGATGCTCACCGCCAAGGCCAACGAGCGGTGGCTGACCCAGCTCAACGGCTGGATCGAACAGTCCCGCAAGTACGAAGGCCAGCAGATGTCACCGCAGACCGCGCGCTCGATCATGCTGCTGAAGCTGATGACGGCGATGCCGGCACCGCGCGATCCAGGCAGGCTCGCCGAGCTCACCCGCATCGCGACGAAGATGGAAGGCATGTACGGCTCCGGCGAATACTGCACCGGCGAAGGCGACGCGAAGACCTGCCGCCAGCTCGGCGAGCTCGAGGACGTGCTGCGCAGCAGTCGCGACTACGATGCGCAACTCGATGCGTGGAAGGGTTGGCACACGATCGCGCCGCCGATGCGCAAGGACTACACGCGCTTCGTCGAACTGATCAACGAAGGCGCCAAGGACATGGGCTTCGTCGATGCCGGCGAGGTCTGGCGTTCCGGCTACGACATGCCGCCTGCGGAAATCGCCGCCGAGACCGACCGCCTCTGGGGCCAGGTCAAGCCGCTGTACGAGCAGCTGCATTGCTATGCGCGCACCAAGCTCGATGCGAAGTACGGCCAGGACAAGGGCGAAGTCGCAGGCGGCATGCTGCCGGCGCACCTGATGGGCAATATGTGGCAGCAGGACTGGAGCAACCTGTGGGACATCCTGCAGCCGTACCAGAACGCCGGCAGCCTCGACATCACCGGCGCGTTGCAATTGCAATACCAGCAGGACTACATCAACGAACGCGCCGCCGCCGGCGTGCCCAGCCCCGCTGATCTGGTCCAGACCGAACGCGCCGCTCAGCTCGACGTCGCCAAGCAGATGGCAGAACGCGCGCAGGATTTCTACGTCTCGCTGGGCATGCCGAAGCTACCCGCTAGCTACTGGGAGAAAACCCAGTTCATCAAGCCACGCGATCGCGACGTGGTCTGCCACGCCAGCGCCTGGGACATGAACATGGCCGGCGACGTGCGCACCAAGATGTGCATGAAACCGAACGAGGAAGATTTCACCACCATCTACCACGAGCTCGGCCACGTTTATTACTACCTGGCCTACAACAAGCTGACGCCGATCTTCCAGGCCGGTGCACACGACGGTTTCCATGAGGCGATCGGCGACACCATCGTGCTGTCGATGACGCCGAAGTACCTGCAGTCGATCGGCCTGGTCGGCGATCAACAGCAGAGCCACGAAGCACAGATCAACGCGCAGATGCGGATGGCGCTGGCGAAGGTCGCATTCCTGCCGTTCGGGCTGATGATCGACCGCTGGCGCTGGGGCGTGTTCGACGGCTCGATCAAGCCCGGCGACTACAACAAGAGCTGGTGGGAGCTGAAGGCCAAGTACCAGGGCGTGGCGCCGCTCCAGGCGCGCGGCGAGGAGTTCTTCGATCCGGGCGCCAAGTACCACGTGCCGGGCAACACCCCGTACACGCGTTACTTCCTCGCCAACATCCTGCAGTTCCAGTTCTACAAGGCACTGTGCGACGCGTCCGGCTACAAGGGGCCGCTGTACGAATGCAGCTTCTACGGCAACAAGGCCGCTGGGCAGAAATACCTGGCGATGCTGGGCAAGGGTGCCAGCCAGCCATGGCAGCAGACGCTGAAGGAACTCACCGGCAGGGAGAAGATGGACGCCGCCGCGGTGCTGGAATACTTCGCTCCGCTGCAGGCGTGGCTCAAGACGCAGAACGAAGGCCAGACCTGTGGCTGGCAAGCAACCGGCACCACAGCGGCAGCGACCAAGCCGGCCGCGCTTCCTCCGGCCAAGGGCTGACACAGTCTGCATTCCCATCGAAAGGCCGGCGCAAGCCGGCCTTTCTGTCATTGCGAGCTCCGGGCCATACTCGCACCATGCCGACCATCACCCGCCCCGAAGAACTCGCCCCGCAGGCGCTCGACCACGCCACGGCCCTGCCTGCGCGGTTCTATGTCGATCCGAACATGGTGGCGCTAGACCGCCATGCGATCTTCGATCGCAGCTGGCAACTGCTCGCACATATCTGCCAGCTGCAGGCGGCCGGCGACCACGTCGTCGCCGACTTCGCCGGCCTGCCGGTGCTCGCGGTGCGCGGGGGCGATGGCGAGATCCGCGTGTTCCACAACGTCTGCCGGCATCGTGCCGGGCCGATCGCGCAATGCGACGGGCTCGCGGCGAAGTCGTTGCGCTGCCGCTATCACGGTTGGACCTACGGACTGGATGGCGTGTTGAAGTCGGCGCCGGAGATGACGAGCGCGGATTTCAACGTCGGCGACGTGCGCCTGCCGCAACTGGCGGTGCGGGTCTGGCAGGGCCTGGTGTTTGCTGCGGTGACGGAACATGCGCCCGACTTCGAGGCGTTCGTAGCCGGCATCGACACGCGGATCGGTGCCGACCGCAGGCTCGATCGCTACGGTCACCACCAGCACGCCAGTTACGAGATCGCCTGCAACTGGAAGGTGTACATCGACAACTATCTGGAGGGCTACCACGTCCCGCACGTGCATCCGGCGCTGAATCGCATGCTCGACTACCGCAGCTACGTCACCGAGACCGCGGACTGGCATGCGTTGCAATGGAGCCCGCTGGAAAGCGACGCCAGTTTGTATGGCAGCGGCGATGCGTTGTACTACTGGCTGTGGCCGAACACGATGTTGAACATCCTGCCCGGGCGGCTGCAGAACAATCGCGTGGTGCCGCTCGGAGTCGACCGCTGCCGGGTGGAATTCGATTTCTACTATCCAATCGACGACTCCGAAGATGGGCGCGCACGGCGCGCCGCGGACCTGCAGTTCAGCGACGAGGTCCAGAACGAGGATCTGGGCATCTGCGAGGACGTGCAGCGCGGGCTGGCGTCGGGGTCGTACGTGCCGGGCCGGTTGAATCCGCTTCGCGAGAGCGCGGTGCATCATTTCCAGGAACTGCTGCGTCGCGCGTATCGCGAGGATGCGCAGGCGTGAGTGAATCACGCCCGCTGGGCCTGTGGGCAGCAACCGCGCTGGTGATCGGCAGCATGATTGGCTCGGGCGTGTTCCTGCTGCCGGCGGCGCTGGCGCCGTATGGCGCGGCCAGCCTGCTCGGCTGGGGCGTGACCTTGTGCGGCGCGATCCTGCTGGCACTGACCTTCGCCCGGCTGGCGACACGCTGGCCGCAAACCGGCGGGCCGTATGCGTACGTGCGCAACGTGTTCGGCGACCTGCCCGCGTTCTTGATCGCCTGGAGCTACTGGGTCTCGATCTGGTGCGGACTGGCCGCGATCGCGGTCGCGTTTGCCGGCAGCCTTGCCGCCATTTTTCCGTTCGTCGCGGCGACACCGCTGCGCGGCGCCGCCTGTGCGCTCTCTGCACTGTGGGTGTGCGCGGCCATCAACCTGGCCGGCGTGCGCAAGGCCGGTGGCATGCAATTGCTCACCGTGGTGCTGAAACTGCTGCCGCTGCTGCTGTTCGGCGCGATCGCGCTTTGGTATGTCGATTCGCGCAACCTGCATCCATTCAACCAGAGCGGGCAGCCGCTGCCGAACGTGGTGCAGGCGACGGTCGCGCTCACGCTGTGGGCGTTCCTCGGACTGGAAGCGGCGACGGTGCCGGCCGGCGCGATCATCGATCCCGCACGCACGATTCCGCGTGCCACGTTGATCGGCACGCTGCTCGCCGGCATCGCCACCATCCTCGCCTGCACCGTGGTGATCGGCCTGTTGCCGGCGGCGACGTTGAAGGATTCCGCGGCGCCGATGGCCGATGCCGCGCGCTCCCTGTGGGGTGCGGGCGCCGCGACCGGCGTAGCGCTGGTCGCGGCGGTGTCGTGCTTCGGCACCTTGAACGGCTGGTTGCTGATCTGCGCGCAACTGCCGCTGGCGGCGGCGCACGATGGCCTGTTTCCCAAGGCTTTCGCGCGGGTGGACGCCCGTGGCACGCCGACGTTCGGCGTGCTCGCCGGTGCCGTGCTGACTTCGCTGCTGGTGCTATCCAACTACAGCCGCTCGCTGGTGCAGTTGTTCACGTTCGCGATCCTGTTGTCGACCGCAGCGACGCTGCTGCCGTATGTCGCCAGCAGCGCTGCGTGGTTGCGCGGCGGCGGCATGCAGGGCGAACGCCGCAAGGGCCGCATCGTGGCGGTGCTCGCGCTGCTGTACAGCTTGTATGCGCTGGTCGGCACCGGGAACGAGGCATTGTTGTGGGGCCTGGTGCTGGTGCTCGCTGGTTTGCCGCTGTACTTCTGGCGCAAGCGCTTCGCCTGAGGGCCTACAACCGCTCGGTCGGCTCCAGCGCCGCCGCGTTGGGAGACGCTGCCGGCATCTGTCCTCCGGCCTGCATTTCCCAGCGCCAGAACAGCCAGCCCAGCAGCGTGAACGTCGCCGCCCCGAGCGCCAGATGCATTGGATCGTGACTGAGCAGCGGTGACAGCACGCCGGCGATCAGCGCGTTCGACACCAGGCTCGTGAACGCCTGCAGCGACGACGCCGAGCCGCGCTGGCGCGGATACATGTCGAGGATCGCGAGCGTGAGGATCGGGAACACCAGCGCGATACCGAACGCGTTCAAGCTGACCGGCAAGACCGCCCACGGCAGCGCTGGCGCATCGACCACCAAGTTGTAGCCGATGTTGAACACCGCCGCGACGCCGCAGCAGGCAAAACCAATCGCGCTCAGCCGCGTGCCGCTGATGCGTCCCGCGCTGCGCCCGGACACGAACGCGCCCAGCATCATCCCGCTGATCATCGGCACGAAGAACCAGCCGAACTGGCGCTGGTTGAGGTGCAGGATGTCGAGCACGAATGCCGGTGCCGATGCGATGTACAGGAACAGCGCACCGAAGTTGAAAGCACCGGCGGCCGCCAGCCGCTGGAAGCGCGGATTGACGAAGATCGCGAAGTAGTCGCGCAACAGGCGTTTCGGCGCAAGCGACAATCGCGCAGCCGGTGGATGCGTTTCCGGCAGCCCGAACCAGGTCGCGACAAACAAGACCAGCGAAAACAGGACCAGGAACCAGAAGATCATCGGCCACCGGCTCCAGCCCAAGATCCAGCCACCGATGATGGGCGCGATCCCCGGAGCGATGCCGAAGATCATCGACACCTGGCTCATCATGCGTTGCGCATCGTCGCCATGCAGCACATCGCGGATCAGCGCGCGGCCGACGATCAGGCCGACGCCGGCGGAGAATCCCTGCACCGCGCGGAACGCGAGCAGCGTCGGCAGGTCGCGCGACAGCGCGCAGCCAACCGACGCCAGGACGAAGATCGCGAGGCCACCGAGGATCACCTTGCGCCGGCCAATCGCATCCGACAGCGGGCCATGCACCACGCTGGTCAGCGCGTAGGCGAACAGATACACGCTGATGGTCTGCTGCATCGCCAGCTTGTCGGCGCCCAGTTGCGCGCCAATCGCCGGGAACGCCGGGAAGATCGTGTCGATCGAGAACGGCCCGAACATCGCCAGGCCGCCGAGCAGCAGCGCGAGGCGGCGGATCGATACCGGATTCGGCTCAGTCGGCGGCGCTGGCATCGTCGTCGGTCGGTGGGCCTTTCAATTCGATCAGATTGTCCTCGGGATCGAACAAATACTGCGACGGCCCCTCGCCCTCCGCCCCGTAGCGCGAGCCGAATTCACCAACGCGCACCCCGTGCGCTTCGAGATGCGCGACGATCGCGTCGCGCTCGAACGGCTCCACCCGCAGGCACAGGTGATCCATGTTGCGGCCTTCCGTCCCCGGCGCAGCGCCGCCCATGCGGCCGAGTTTGCCGTCGACCGAGACCACGTCGATCAGCGACTGCCCGGCCCGCAACTGCAGCAGCCCGATCTCGTCCTGTCGCCGCTCCACGGTGCAACCGAGGACGTCGCAGTAAAACGCCTGCATCGCGGCGGTGTCGCGGACGCGCAGGACGACATGGTCGATCTGTTGCAGGGTGAAGGGTGGCTGGTTCGGCATGTGCTGGCCTTGGCGAAGTCCGAGGCGTGCATGGTAATCCGCCACGGAACTGACCGAGAGCGAATCCCGCAACGCCGCGCAGTGGAATCACCACCACTATTTCAGCAACGGCTCCAGCGCGCGCCACACATGGTCGCGCAACGTCGGTTGGGCGCTGGCGCCAGGGTGCATGTTGTCTGCCTGGAAGGCGCTGCGATCACGCGCGATCGGTTCCAGCAGGAACGGCAGCAGCGCCGTATCGAAGAGCTTGGCCAGGTCGCGGTAGTTGCGCTCGAACGCCTGGGTGTAGGCCGCGCCGTAGTTCGGGGGCATGCGCATGCCGACCAGCAGCACCTTGGCGCCCACACCCTGCGCGGCGCCGATCATCCGGGCCAGGTTGGTGCGCGTCTGCCGCAGCGGCAGGCCGCGCAGGCCGTCATTGGCGCCGAGTTCAATCACCACCACCGCGGGGCGGTGCAGCACGACCTCCCGCACCACGCGAGCGGCGCCGCCGGCGGTCGTTTCGCCGCTGATGCTGGCATTGACCACGCGCCATCCCGGCTTGCTGCGGGCGATGCGCTCTGCAGTCAGCGCGACCCAGCCTTGCGACGGGGCCAGCCCGTAAGCCGCCGACAGCGAATCGCCCAGGACCAGCACTGTGCGCGGCTGCATGGGCCGCGACACTGCCGCCGAGGCAGGCTGCGCCTGGGTGAGCAACGACGGCACCAGCAAGGCCAAGCCCATGGCCCATTGAAGCCACCGCTGCGGTGCCACATATCCTGACTTCATGCAGTTTCTCCTGACGGTCGGTCAGATTGCAGCGGCAATTTCCAACACTCGATGAAGGGCGGGATCTCACGATGGTTGCACTCGACGATGGTTGCACACGATGAATAAGGACGCTTCCGCGATCCTGCAAGCCCATGCCACGTCGACACCACCCTCGGCGCTCGAGGTCACCGCGCTCGGCAAACGCGTGCCGCTGCCATCGGGCGAACTGACCATCCTCGATGGCGTCGGCTTCAGCATCGACCGCGGCGACACCGTCGCGATCGTCGGCGCATCGGGCTCCGGCAAGAGCACGTTGCTGGCCTTGATGGCCGGCCTCGACACGCCCAGCAGCGGCAGCGTGGTGCTGGACGGCGCGCCGATGTCGTCGCTCGACGAGGACGGCCGTGCACGCGTGCGCGGCGAGAAGGTCGGCTTCGTGTTCCAGAGCTTCCAGCTGTTGCCCTCCCTCACGGCATTGGAAAACGTGATGCTGCCGCTGGAACTGCGCGGCGACGCCGATGCCGAGTCGCCGGCGCGGGCGATCCTCGACAAGGTCGGCCTCGGTCAGCGCCTGGGCCATTACCCGCGGCAACTCTCCGGCGGCGAGCAACAACGCGTGGCCCTGGCGCGCGCGTTCGTGACACGGCCATCGCTGCTGTTCGCGGACGAGCCCACCGGCAACCTCGACACCGTCACCGGCCAGGCGATCATCGAATTGCTGTTCGACCTGAATGCCGAAGCCGGCACCACGCTGGTGCTGGTCACGCACGACGAACACCTCGCCACGCGCTGCACCCGCATGCTGCGCCTGGACAGCGGCCGC
>DASZZT010000061.1:0-10132 GCA_035543275.1 Luteimonas sp.
CTCGTTGGCGATGACGTGCGCCAGCGTGGTCTTGCCCAGGCCGGGCGGCCCGAAGATCAGCACGTGGTCGAGCGCCTCGCCGCGGCCCTTGGCCGCCTCGATGTAGATCTGCATCTGCTCGCGCACCGGCTGCTGGCCGAGGTATTCGTCCAGCCGCTTGGGCCGGATCGAGGCCTCGACTACCTCGTCTTCGCGGTTGGCACCAGCGGCGATGATGCGCTCGTCGTTCATGCGGCGATTATGGCCGAGTGAGCGGTCCGCCGTGAGCGGTGAACCATCAGATTTCGACCTGCGACCCCAATTCCACCAGCCGATTGCCCGGAATCCGGAAGTAGTTGGTCGCCGGTGCCGCGTTGCGGTGCATGACCGCGAACAGCTTGTCGCGCCAGATCGGCATGCCGCGGTGCCGGCCCGCCACCACGTTTTCGCGACTGGCGAAGTAAGTCGTATCCATCGGATCGAAATACGCTCCGCCCTGGTCGCAGGAACGCATCAGCGCCAGTGGCACATCCGGGATCTCCATGAAGCCGAAGCGGATCAGCACCCGGTAGAAGTCGTCACCGATCGGATCGATCTTCAGTCGCTTGTCCTGTGGCGCATACGGCACGTTGAGCGTGTCCACGGTCAGGAACACGTTGCGCTCGTGCAGCACCTTGTTGTGCTTGAGGTTGTGCAGTAGCGCATGCGGCACCACGCCCTGCTGTGCGGTCAGGAAGATCGCGGTCCCCGGCACCCGCGCCGGCGGCGCCAGCATCAGGCCAGGCAGGAAGCTGTCGAGGCCGATACCCTCCTTGCGGATCTCGGCATGCAGCAATTCGCGCCCGCGGCGCCAGGTGCGCAGCACGGTGAAGACGGCGATGCCGAGCACCACCGGGAACCACGCACCCTGGAAGAACTTGACCCCGTTGGCGATCAGGAAGGCGATATCGATCACCGCGAACACCGCGCACAGCGGCAATACCCAGCGCCGCGTGTTCAGCCAGGTCGCGCGCGCCACCAGCGCCAGCAGCAGGGTGTCGATCAGCATCGTGCCCGACACCGACACGCCATAGGCCGATGCCAGTGCGTCGGAATTGCGGAACGCCAGCACCAGCGAGATCACCGCTGCCATCAGCATCCAGTTGATCCACGGGATATAGATCTGGCCGATGGTCTGGCGCGAAGTGTGCTTGATCACCATGCGCGGGATGTAACCCATATGCATCGCCTGTCGCGCCACCGAGAACGCGCCGGTGATGACTGCCTGCGAGGCGATCACCGTGGCCGCGGTCGCCAGGCCGATCATCGGGAACAGCGCCCACTGCGGCACGCCGCGGTAGAACGGATTCTGGATCGCGGCCGGATCGTCCAGCACCAGCGCACCCTGGCCGAAGTAGTTGAGCATCAGCGCCGGCAGCACGAACCAATACCAGGCATGGCGGATCGGGCGCGCGCCGAAATGGCCCATGTCGGCATACAACGCCTCGCCGCCGGTCACCGCCAGCACCACCGCGCCGAGGATGAAGATGCCGTGCGCGCCGTGGGTGAGGAAGAAGCGCGCCGCGTACCACGGGCTGAAGGCCTTGAACACCTCCGGCGCCTGCAGGATGTTGTGCACGCCGATCACCGCCAGCACCAGGAACCACAGCAGCATGACCGGGCCGAACATGCGCCCGACCTTGGCGGTCCCGAAGCGCTGGGTCGCGAAGACCGCCACCAGCACCGCGATCGTCAGCGGCACCACCCAGGCGGTCAGTCGCGGCGCGGCGATCTCCAGGCCTTCGATCGCCGACAGCACCGAGATCGCCGGCGTGATCACGCCGTCACCGAAGAACAATGAGGCGCCGAAGATGCCGAGGATCCCGACCACGTAGGCCGAACGCGAGTTCTTCGGCAATGTCCGCTGCGCCAACGCCATCAGCGCCATGATGCCGCCTTCGCCCTCGTTGTCGGCACGCATGATGATGGTGACGTACTTGAGCGTGACCACGATCATCAGCGCCCAGAACACCAGCGACAGGATGCCGAGCACAGTGTCGTGGTTGGCGGTCAGTCCGTAGTGCGGCGAGAACGCCTGCTTGAGCGTATACAGCGGGCTGGTGCCGATGTCGCCAAAGACCACGCCGATCGCGCCGACGATCAGCCCGGTGAGGCCGACGTTGCCATGTCCCTGGCTTCCGGCCTGTTCGCCGTGATCGGAGTTGCTGCTGGTGATGGCCATGGCCTTCCGAAGGAAGTAGTCGCGGACGGGCGGCTCAGCGGAGCGCGGACTTTAGCGCTTTGCGGATGATGGTGGCGGCGTCGTCGCCATCGGCGGTGGCCTCGTGCGCCATGCGGGCGGCCTCCGCCGGCTTGTAGCCCAGTTGCTGCAAGGCGATCAATGCCTCGCTTTGCGAATTGGCGGGCGCGCCTGCGCTATTGAGCGTCGCGCCGCCTCCCATGAGATCGACCGCACGGTCGCGCAGCTCGACCACCATGCGCTCGGCGGTCTTCTTGCCGATGCCGGGAATGCGTGTCAACGCGGTGACGTCGCCGACCTGCAACATGCGCGCAAAATCGTCGACGCTGACACCCGACAGCACCGCCAGCGCGATCTTCGCGCCGATGCCGGTGACCTTCTGCACATCACGGAACAGGCGACGCTCGGATTCGCGCAGGAAGCCGTACAGCGAAACGCTGTCCTCCTTTTGTGCGTAATGGGTGAACAACGCGACCTCGCGGCCGACGGCGGGCAGGTCGTAGAACGTGCTCATCGGCGCTTCCAGCTCGTAGCCGACGCCGTGCACGTCGACGACCAGCCATGGCGGCTGCTTGTGGATCACGATGCCTTTCAGCCGTCCGATCATGCCAAGCTTCCAATCATGTGTTCCGTCTCCGCAATTGTTGCGTGGTCAGACCGGTGCGCAGTGCGGTCGCACTCATGTGCGCATGCGTCAGCGCGACCGCGAGCGCGTCGGCGGCGTCGGCCTGCAGCTTCACGTCCGGCAGTTTCAGCAGCAGCCGCACCATGTGCTGCACCTGGGTCTTGTCGGCGGCACCGCGGCCGACCAGCGACTGCTTGATCACGCGCGGTGCGTATTCGCTGACCGGCAGCTTGCGCCGCACCACCGTCGCCAGCGCCGCGCCGCGTGCATGGCCGAGCTTCAGCGCCGAGGTCGCGGACTTGTCCATGAATACCGTCTCGATCGCGACCTGCTGCGGCTGCCACTGGTCCAGCAGCGCCTCCAGCCCTTCGCACAGCAGTCCGAGCCGCGAGGGGAAATCCTCCGCACCCAGCAGCACCAGCGCCTGCGCATGCACGAACGTGCAGCGGCCGTCGGCAGCGACATCGATGACGCCGATGCCGGTGCGCTGCGAACCAGGATCGATCCCGAGGATTCTGGTCACGACATCAGCTTACGCGGCTACGCATAAGCATCCTCGCCGAGCTCGGCGTTGGAGTAGACGTTCTGCACGTCGTCGAGGTCGTCGAGCCAGTCGAGCAGCTTCGCGACCGCTTGCGCGGTGTCGCCTTCGACTGCGATGTTGTTGTCGGCGCGCATCGTGATCTCGGCTTCCTCGACCTTCAGGCCGGCGGCTTCCAGCGCCGACTTCACGTCCGCGAAGGTTTCCGGTGTGGTCAGCACGTCGATCGATCCATCATCCGGATTGACGACGACGTCATCGGCGCCGGCGTCGATCGCCGCCTCGGTGATCCGGTCTTCAAAGGCGGTGCCCTCGTCCGCGCCGGACGCGAACGACAGCACGCCAAGCTTGCGGAACAGGAAGGCGACCGAGCCATCGGTGCCGAGGTTGCCGCCGAACTTGCCGAACGCGTGGCGCACGTCAGCCACGGTGCGTACCTTGTTGTCGGTCAGGCAATCGACGATCACCGCGACGCCGCCGGGCGCGTAACCTTCGTAGCGGATTTCTTCGTATTCGACGCCTTCAAGTTCCCCGTTGGCCTTCCTGATTGCGCGCTCGATGACGTCTTTCGACATGTTCGCAGCCAGACCCTTGTCGATGGCGGTGCGCAGGCGCGGATTGCCCGCGGGATCGCCGCCGCCGGCGCGCGCCGCGACGCCGATCTCGCGGATGATCTTGGTGAAGATCTTGCCGCGCCTGGCGTCTTCGGCGTTCTTGCGGCCTGCGATGGACGGCCCCCTACCCATGAGAACTCACATGCAAATGGCGAGGCGACCGATTTTACTCGATTGATTTACTCGATTGAGCAGTACCTGCCGGCAATCCACGACCCTGACCTGACGCCGATCGCAGGGACGGCTCAGTGCTGAAAATGTCCGTGCCGAAGAAATGCGACCACGTACTGCGCCGCCTCGGCCGAGAACAGCAGGCCGCTGTGGCTGGCATTGACCACGACATGGTCGGCCAGGCCCGGCAACTGCGTTTCCGCAACCGCGACCGTGCCATCGTGCTCGCCGTCGAACCCTGCGAACAGCGCGCCGAGCCCGTGCGGCACGCGTCCGGCGATCATCCCGACCTGCGCATGCCCCTGCCAGCAGGCGATGCCAGTGCGCAGCAGCGCCGCGCTGCGCCCGAACAACGCCGCCGCTGGCGCCCAGCGCAACATGCCGGTCGCCGCGCCACTGCCAGTCAGTGGCGAGCCGAGGCAGACCACGCGCGCCACCGGCAGCTCCGGCGCCTCGCACAGCGCCTGCAGCGCGATCAGGCCGCCGAGGCTGTGCGCGACGATGTCCGCGCCGTCGCCCGCGGCAAGCAGTTCGACCAGCCGCGGCACCGCCATGTCCGGGCCGTCGGCGACGCTGTGGTAGGCGAAGACTTCCGGCGCGAAGCCTGCCGACGTCAGCTGCGCGGCCAGCCATTGCATCGCCACGCCGGGCATCCACAGGCCGTGCAGCAGAACGACGCGGCGCGGAAAAGGGGTCAGAGTGGAGTTTCGCTTGGAAAGACTCACGAGAACCTGGCTGAAATCCGGGCGAAATTCACTCTGACCCCTTTTCCGAGCGCCGGCGGAACATGAACTCGCGGTCGCGCACGCGGCCGACCGGGAATTCGTATTCGCCGACCTTCTCGAAACCATGCCGCGCGTAGAAGCGCTGGGCGCCGAAATTCTCCGACCAGACGCTGATCCACAGCGTGCGCGGGCCTTCGCGCTCGAGCCAGTCCAGCGTGGCCTGGAACAGCCTGCTACCCCAGCCTCCATTCTGGGCGTCTGACAGCACATACAGACGCTTCAACTCGCCATCGTCCGGCATCACCTCCGGGTGCGGCAGGCCGCAGGGACCGGCCAGCGCATGGCCGACCGCTTCGTTGTCGTCCTCGAGCAACCAGATCGCATAGGCATCGTCATCGAGATAGCGCGCGTACGCCTTGGACGAATAACTCTCGCGCAGGAACGACTGCAGGTCTTCGTCCGGATACAGGTGGCCGAAGGTCTCAGTGAACGTGCGCGAGGCGACGCGGCACAGCGTGTCGGCATCGGCTATCGCGGCGCGACGGATCGCCAGACCCACGACGGTTATTCCTTCGCTGCCTTCGGCCGCACCGAAACGTGCACCTCGGCCAACTGCGCGTCTGGAATCGGTGACGGCGCACCGGTCATCAGGCATTGCGCAGTGGTGGTCTTTGGGAATGCGATCACATCGCGGATCGATTCGGTGCCGGCCATCAGCGCCGCAATGCGGTCGATGCCGAAGGCGATGCCGCCGTGCGGCGGCGCGCCGTATTTGAGCGCATCGAGCAGGAAGCCGAATTTGGCTTCCGCCTCTTCCGCGCCGATGCCGAGCAGCTCGAATACCGCCGACTGCATCGCCGAGTTGTGGATACGGATCGAACCGCCGCCGATCTCGTTGCCATTGAGCACCATGTCGTAGCCGCGCGACGCCGCGGTTTTTGCATTGGCACGCAAGTCGGCGACATCATCGACCGCCGGCGCGGTGAACGGGTGATGCAACGCGACGTAGCGCTGCGCTTCCTCGTCCCATTCGAACATCGGGAAATCGGTGATCCACAGCGGCGCCCAGGCCTCAGCCACCAGCTTCAGATCCTTGCCGAGCTTCAGGCGCAGTGCGCCCATGAAATCGGATGCGGTCTTGTAGGTCGCGGCACCGAAGAAGATCAGGTCGCCATTGGTCGCGCCGGTCGCGCTTATGATCGCGGCCAGCGTGGCGTCGTCGAGGAACTTGGCGATCGGCGAGTTGATGCCCTCGCGGCCCTTGCCCGCGTCCTCGACCTTCATCCACGCCAAGCCCTTGGCACCGTATTTGGCGGCGTGCGCGGCGTAGTCGTCGATCTGCTTGCGCGACAGCGTGGCGGCGCCCGGCACGCGCAGCGCGACCACCCGACCGTCGGCGTGGTTGGCCCAGTCGGCGAAGACCTTGAACTCGCTGGTCTTGACCAGTTCGGCGACATCGACGAGTTCAAGCGCGATGCGCAGGTCCGGCTTGTCGGAACCGTAGCGGCGCATCGCCTCTTCGTAGGTCATGCGCGGGAACGGATCGGCCAGCTCCACGTTCATCACTTCGCGGAACACGTCGCGGATCAAGGTCTCCGTGGTGTCCTGCACGTCGCGCTCGGACACCCAGGCGAACTCCATGTCGAGCTGGGTGAATTCGAGCTGGCGGTCGGCGCGCAGCGCTTCGTCGCGAAAGCATCGCGCGATTTGATAGTAGCGATCGAACCCGGCCACCATCAGGATCTGCTTGAACAGCTGCGGCGACTGCGGCAACGCGTAGAACTCGCCGGCGTGCATGCGCGCCGGGACGAGGAAATCGCGCGCGCCTTCCGGCGTGGCCTTGGTGAGGATCGGGGTCTCGATGTCCTGGAAGCCACGTGCGTCGAGCCAGCGCCGCAACGCCTGCACCAGCTTGATCCGGGTGCGCATCTTCTTCTGCATGTCCGGTGTGCGCAGGTCGAGATAGCGATACTTCAGGCGGGTTTCCTCGCCGGCATTCTCGTGGGCATGGAACGGTAGCGGCTCGGCCTTGTTGAGCACCTCGATCTTCGTCGCCAACACTTCGACCTGGCCGGTGTTGATCTTGTCGTTGACGCTCAGGCGCTTGCGCACGACGCCGGTGACGCGCAGGCAATCCTCGTAGCCGATCTGCGCGGCGGTCGCGACCACCGCGGCGTTGCCGTCGCTGGCTGCATCGGGCTCGGCTACGATCTGGGCGATGCCCTCGTGGTCGCGCAGGTCGATGAAGCACAGGCCGCCGAGGTTGCGGGCGACATCAGCCCAGCCGCACAGGGTCACGCTCTGACCGATCAGCGCCTCGTCGATCAGGCCGCAGAAGTGGGTACGCATCGGGCGAAACTCCGGAACGGATCCGGCCGGGCCGGAAAGCCCGCTAGTTTAGCGGCTGGTCAATGCCGGCGCCGATCAGGCCGCCGCCGGATCAGGCCGTGCCGGACGCAGGCTTCGGCGCGGGCTCGGGCTTGGCCGCGGGCTTGCTCTCGGCCTTCGGCTCGGATTTGGCTGCGGCCGGAGCGTCGGTGGCCGGCTTCGACGCCGCGCCCTCGCTCTTCTCCGTCAGGTTGCGCTTCTTGTCGCCGTCTTTCTTGAAGTCGGTTTCGTACCAGCCGCTGCCGGACAGGCGGAAACTCGGCGCGGTCAGCTGCCGCTTCACGGCATCGGCGCCGCATACCGGGCACGCGGCCGGATCGGGGTCGGACAATTTCTGCAGGCGGTCGAAGTGGTGGCCGCAGGCGGCGCAAGCGAAGGCGTAGATCGGCATGGCGGGCTCAGTGGCGAAGTTCAACGGCGAAAACCTGCGCCCAGTGTGGGGCCTGCGCGCCTGCTTTCAAGCGGCGCGAGGCTGGACGCATCCAGATCGTGAGGCCGTCACTCAAGGACGCGGCAACGTCGGCCTGGAGGACTTGCGCTAATCAGGCGGCGGCTTCGTACAGCGCCAGCAGTTCCAGTTCGGCGGTTTCGAGCTGCGCGCGCAATTCGGCTTGCTGCTTGCCCAGTTGCATCGCGCGCGAACCGCCGTC
The DNA here is from genome assembly GCA_035543275.1 of Luteimonas sp. GTDB lineage: Bacteria > Pseudomonadota > Gammaproteobacteria > Xanthomonadales > Xanthomonadaceae > Cognatiluteimonas. The sequence goes on from DASZZT010000061.1 coordinate 7,933, forward strand.
GGCATACAGCGCAGGATCGGCAAGCTCCATCTCGATCGCAGCCGTGCGCGACTCCAGTTCAGCAACGCGCGATTCGACTTTGGCCAGCTTGTGCGGATTGATCTTGGCCGCAGGTTTCACCGGCGCGGGCGGCGTCGCGACGGGCGTCGCTGTCTTCGGCGATTTGTCGACCCTGGCCGACTCGCTGCCCGGCCGCGAACGCAGCCATGCCGCGTACTCGTCGAGGTCGCCGTCAAAGGCTTCGACCTTGCCGCCAGCCACGCGCCAGAACGTCTCGCACACCAGACCAATGAGATGGCGATCGTGCGAGACCATGACGATGGCGCCGTCGAAATCGCTCAGCGCCTCGGCCAGCGCCTCGCGCATGTCGAGGTCGAGGTGGTTGGTCGGCTCGTCGAGCAGCAGCACGTTTGGCTGGCGCCATGCGATCAGCGCCAGCGCCAGGCGTGCGCGCTCGCCGCCGGAGAAGCTGTCGATGTTCTCGAAAGCGCGATCGCCGGGGAAATTCCATTTGCCGAGAAAGTCGCGGAATGCCTGCATCGGCGCATCCGGGGACAAGTCGCGGAAGTGTTCGATCGGCGACTGCCCCGCATGCAGCGATTCCACCGTGTGCTGCGCGAAGTAGCCAATGCGCAGGTCCGGATGCGCGTTGCGCTCGCCGGCGAGCAGCGGCAATTCGCCGACCAGCGTTTTCACCAGCGTCGATTTGCCGGCGCCGTTCGGGCCGAGCAGACCGACGCGGTCGCCGGCCTCGAGGCCGAAATTGACGTCGTTGAGGATCGTTACCGCATGTGCAGGAGCGGCGCGGTAGCCCGCATCAACGTGGTTCAACCGGATCAGCGAATTCGGCAGCCGCTGCGGCGCCGGGAATTCGATCCGCAGCGAACGCTCCGCGCGCACCGCCTCGGTGCCGGCAAGCTTGGCCAGCCGCTTCATCCGCGACTGCGCCTGCTTGGCCTTGCTTGCTTTTGCCTTGAAGCGGTCGATGAAGCTCTGCAGGTGCGCGCGCTCGACCTGTTCCTTGTCGTGCGCGATCTGCTGTTGTCGCAATTGCTCGGAGCGCTGGCGTTCGAACGCAGTGTAGTCGCCGGTGTAGAGCTTGGCCTTGCCCTCGTGCAGATGCAGCGTGTGGGTCGTCACGTTGTCGAGGAACTCGCGATCGTGCGAAATCACCAGCAGCGTGCCCGGATATCGCAATAGCCACTGCTCCATCCACAGCACCGCGTCGAGATCAAGGTGGTTGGTCGGTTCGTCGAGCAGCAGCAGGTCGCTCGGCGTCATCAGTGCGCGCGCGACGTTGAGGCGCACGCGCCAGCCGCCGGAGAAATCCGAGACCGGCTTGGCATGCGTTTCCGCTGGAAAGCCGAGGCCGTGCAACAGCCGGCCGGCGCGCGCGCTGGCGTCGTAACCGTTCACCTCTTCCAGCCGGTGGTGCGCTTGGGCGACCGCTTCCCAGTCCTCGTTGGCGAAGGCGTTGGCCTCGGCCTGGATCGCGGCGTGCACCACGACATCGCCGGACAGCACGAAATCGATCGCCGCATCCGGCAGCGACGGCGTCTCCTGCGCGACGGATGCGATGCGCGCCTTTCCCGGCAGGTCGAGATCGCCCTTGTCGGCCTCGATCTCGCGCATCAGCGCAGCGAACAGGCTGGATTTGCCGGTGCCGTTGCGGCCGACCACACCCACGCGCCAGCCAGCTTGCAGGGTGAGATCGACATCGGACAGCAGCAGGCGTTCGCCGCGGCGCAGGGCGAAATTGCGAAAAGAGATCATCTTCATATTGTAACGGCGGCCCCGGCGCCGAGACGCGTCTTCACCTCCTGCGCTTCGCGCAACCGAACTCAGCGCTTGCGGAACACCAGCTGCCCGCCCTCGGCAGCGACATGGATCGTGTCACCGCTGCCGAATTCGCCGGAGAGGATGCGGGACGCCAGCGGGTTCTCGATCTGCTGCTGGATCGCGCGCTTGAGCGGTCGCGCGCCGTAGACCGGATCGAAACCGACGTTGCCGAGCAGCGCATATGCCTGGTCGGTCAGTTCGATCCGGATGCCACGCTCGGCGAGGCGCTTTTCCAGCCCACGCAGCTGGATCCGCGCGATCTCGCGGATCTGCGCCTTGTCCAGCGGGTGGAATACGACGATGTCGTCGAGGCGGTTGATGAACTCCGGGCGGAAGTGCGCCTGCACCACGCCCATCACCG